>JAIBBZ010000009.1 GCA_019694435.1 Pirellulales bacterium | reverse complement strand
CCCCTTGTCGACGCTGCATGGCCGCTGTAAAGTCGCTAGTCCAAATAGGTTCGGCGGCGTAGCTCAGAGGTTAGAGCGGCGGCTTCATAAGCCGTAGGTCGTAGGTTCAAGTCCTACCGCCGCTATTGTTTGCTTGCCTGCGGCTGACCAAGACGGATCGCAGATCCTCGGCCCGTCGAGACGCCCGCCGGTGGTCGTTCGCTAACTGGCCGGCGTCAGGGCCTGACCAACTCGGGCCGCGGCCCGGCCAAGAGGGCGAACAAATCGGCCACGTCCTGCAACGACAATCGCTGCTCCAGGCCCTCGGGCATCAGCGATTTGCCGGTGCGCTCGAAGGTCTCGATCTTGCCGCGGGGAATCGTGTCTTCGAGGCCCTCGCCGCGGCGCAAGACAATGCTGGCCGGTGTGTCGGCCGCCAAGAGCCCCGTGAACGCGCGGCCGTCGTCGGTGATCACCTGATAGCTCATAAAATCCGGCGAAAGCTGCCGGCTGGGATCCAGAAGGTCGACGAGCAACTGGTCGGCCGGGCGCGCCGCCACGCTCGACAGTTCGGGCCCTACGCGCGTACCGATGCCCAGCAGCGTATGGCAGGTTGCACAATGCTGTCGGAACAAGGCCCCGCCGCGCAAGGGGTCGCCCGCCAACGTCGCGGCTGCGGCATACCGCTCGAGCGCTTCCTCGCGCGACGCGTCGATTGCCGAAGCAAACAGGGCCCGAGCGCGCAGGGCAAGCGCCCGGTCGGGTAGAGCCAGGAGCCGAGCGCGCTCGTCCGGGTCAAGTTCCGCCGGCAGCACCTGTTGCTGTTCGAGTGCCGCGACGAGTGCCGCGGTAAACACCGGCGAGGCGCCTGCACTGCGTAACAGGGCCTGCCTCGCGGCCACGGCGTGCGCCGTCCAGCCTTTGAACACGTCGGCCGCCAGTTCCGCATCGCAGCGTGCCACGATCAGGCGCGCGGCCGTAGCGCTGAGCGGTGCCTCGTTTGCCGGCGACAACAGCTTCAACAAGCGCCGAGCAATAGCCGCGTCGCCCAGTTGTTCGGCCAGGTCGAGCGCCAGGCGGCGCGTTGCCGGATCACCTGACCGATCGAGCGCTCGATCGGCAGCAGCCACGGCGATGGCCGCCGATCGGCTCCCCAGCAATTGCGCCAGCGAGCGACCCTCGATCGCCAACCCCTCGGCCATGCCTGCCAGGACCGCGAACGCGCCCTCGCCGGGCTGTGATTCGCCAGGCGCATCCGCAACCACGACGCGCGACAGGCACCATCGCGCCCCCTCGTCGCCCGCGCGCGCCGCTTGCGCGCAGAGTGTGCGTACGAGGGCTTGCCGTGCCGCCGTCTTCAACAGCTGCGCGTCCAGGCGATCGAGTTGTTGTAGCAATCGCAGCGCGGTGGCCGGACCGGCGCAATCGGCAGCCAGCAACAACGACTCGTCGCTCCAGCGCATCAAGCAATCTGCCAGCAGCTCCGTCGCGCGCGGCGCGTCGACGTCCGCCAAAGTATGCACGATGCCGAACTGCAGGGGCACGTCGGCGTGATCGGCGATGCGCGCGACCCAGTCGAGCAACGGGATCTCTGCGTCGAGCCGCGGCGCGACCTGTCGCAACGTCACCAGACTCAATCGCGGCTCCTTGCGCGCGGCGACAAGTTCGAGGGCTGCGCCCGGCAACGGCCCGTCGGCAGCAAGTACGGCGATCGCATGTGCTGCGGCCAGGGGCGAACCGTGCTTGACCACCGCGAGCAGTTTGGCGCCGCCCGGCGCGGCCCGACGCTCGACCAGCAGGCGTTGCGCCGTGTCGCGCTGCCAGCCGTTAGCGTGCCCCAGCCGCGCGATCAGATCGTCCTCCGATAGCTCGTCGAGGCGTTCAGGCGGGCGCGGCTGCCAGTCCTGGCGCGGGCGAATTCGCCAAATGCGGCCGTGCGGCGCGCCCTCGCGCCATTCGACCGAGTCGCGCTGATCGGCCGGCACAAACTGCGGGTGTTCGACAAATCGCCGATAGAAGTCCACTACGTACAACGCGCCGTCGGGCCCTGTGGCAAAAAAGACCGGGTGGAACCAGCCGTCCCGCGCTGCCAGGAATTCGCGCCCCGCTTCACTGCGCCGCGACACGAAGCTGGGCCCTTGTGGCTCGAGCACGCGCCGGTGCACCAGGCTGCTCAGCGATTCGCCGACAAACGCATTGCCGCGATAGCCGGACGGCAAAGCATCGCCGCGGTAGACGTACAGCCCGCACAAGGCGTTGTAAAACAGCGCTGATTCGCGATTGAATTGCGTCGGCCGCGGGGCACGGGGAAACACCTGGCCATTGTCGTTCGGATCGGCCAGGTTGCGGATGGCCCGCGCTGCCAACCGCGGATTCCGTGAAACGTCGTCCGTGGTGAGCAGCGCATGACGAATCGGGATGGTATTCCAAGCGAGGAACCGCTCGCCCCAATCGTCGCGCGTCTGCCCGAATTGGCTTTGGCCGGCGATCGGCTCGAAGCGGCCGTCCATGCGGAAACGGAAATCTTGTCCGCGAATTGATTGCGCAGCCTCGGGCGGCTGATCGGGGCGGCGCACGGCACCGTCGCTGCGGCCGTTCGCACCATAAATCCAGTTATCCAGGCCCCAGGTCAACCCGTTGGCGCGAAGCTGTTGATTGCCCTCGGCGAACCCGGTGAACACGACGCGGCGCTCTTCAGCGACGCCGTCGTCGTCGCGATCGGCGAACCAGAGCAGATCGGGAGCCGCCGTCACGAGCAGACCGTCTTGCACGGCCAGCAAGCCGTTGGGAAAGGCGAGGCCCTCGGCGAACACGCCGGCGTCTTCGTAGCGACCATCGCCATCGCGATCGGCGAGCCGGCGAATGCGACCGGCCGCCGGCCCCAGCGGGTAATCGCGCATTTCGGCCACGAACATTCGGCCCCGCGCGTCCCAGCAGATGGCCACAGGGCTGTCGACGTCCGGCTCCGCGGCCACCAGGTCGATCGCCAGCGTCGGGTCGGCCAGTTCGAACGTCGCCCGCTCTTCATCCGGTGTTAGCGGGCCCGCCGGCAAAACCGCTGGGCAGAGCAACGCTACGGCGCAGCCCAGCAGCCAACTAACGCCTTGCTTGGCCCCACTCATCGAGACGCCGCCAGCGATTGAAGCATGGCCACCACTTCGTCGACCATTCGCTCGCCGGTGCCCGGCTCGGCATAGCTGTGGTGTCCCATCCACGTCTGATACCCGCCCAGCTGGTAGGCCTCGCGGTCGGGAATGTAGCCAATCCAGTCGTTGGCCAACTCAGCGACGTAGGTGTGCTCAAACGGCGAGCGATTCTTGATATCGACACCCAGCACGGTGAAGAATTCGGCCGGCACACCCACCAGCGCCACGTCGCCGATCAAGATCACCTGCAACCAGGTCGCACGGTCCTGGCCCATCAGCGGTTTCAACTCTTTGCGCTGCGTACGAAAGACCTCGATCACTTCCTCGGCATTTGCCGGAATGCGCTTGCGGCAGTAGGTGGCCACCTTCGCATCTTCGACTTCCTCGTCGACCGTGCGAATCTTGAAAGTGAAGGGCCGCATGGCGGCGCGGATGTGATCGACCTGGACCGGCTGCGCGGTGGCCAGTGTCTGCCGCACGGCCTGCTTCATACGCTCGACGGCCTCGGCCGTAGTGACGGTGCCCAGGTTGTGCGTCGAACCGGATGCCCCCTCCAGAAAACTGACCGGACAGTGCAGCTCCTCTTCGAGCTGCTGTGCGGCCAGACCGTAGAACGACGGCGAACGCACCAGACCCTTGATCGTGCCGATCGTGTGGGTCGAGTGATTGTAGATCAACGCCAGGGGCCGCCCATCGGCTCGCGTGAATTGCCACACGGGCAACTCGGGATCGAAGGGTCCCGTGGGCCGAACCACATCGTCGTGCGGGCCGACCCAGAAAATCGAACCATCGCTCAGCAGCAGCCGGCTGTTCTGTCCGACCGACTTTTCCTCACCCTGGACAAACGCAAACCGGCAATCGTCGCGAAGATTGTTCACTCCCGCCTCGACGGCCGCGACAATGCCGGCGGTGACGCGCTCGACAAACACCGGCTCCGGCCCATAGCCGTGCACTCGCACCGTACTGGGAGCCGAATGCGTGTGCGTGGCATTGATCAGGATCTGCGCCGCGGGAATGCCCAGCCGCGACTCGATCGCCGTCTTGGCCTTCGTCACCATCTCGCCGGTAACAAACAGCACGTCGCACGCCACGATGGCAAAGCGACCATCGCCGGGCCGCTCGAGCACGACCGCGACTGCACGGAGCAGTCCCTCTTGGCCCATGGGCTTCCAGGGGCCAATACCGCCGGCAATGACCATCGAGTCGTCGGCCTCGAATTCGGCTACGCCGGCCCCCACGCGCAAAGCCTCTGCCTGGGCCTCGGCCAGCGGCATCCACCAGGTGACCGCAACCACCCAGGCAATCCACCGCACTCGCCCCGGTCGTGATTCTACCGTCGCCGTTGGCATGGCCGTTTCCTCCCGCAAAGTCGTGGCGATTGTAAGAGGGCCCACGGCACAGGGCAAAAACTTCGCCCGGCACGACGGCCCATCGCGCGGGCCGACGGTTAGTTTGCGGCGTTCTTCGCAGACAACTATAGTCAGGACATGTCTTCCTCCAGTCCGCAGTTGGCCGCGCCGGCGGTGGGGCAGGCGGCTGATCATCAGGCCACCGAGCGCACTTTGGAGCTTGCTCGGAATGGCATCTCTTCGACCGCGGCGGGCCGCCTTCGCCCGGTGCGCCCCTGGGTCGAGTCCGCGTGGTACCCGCGACCCCTGCAGGTTGCCGCCGCGTTGCTGGCCATTGCTGCCGGGTTCTACTTTGTCGGCACCCAGTCGATTTACCTGGCCTTTGGCGTCTTTATCCTGCTGCCTGCCGAACGCGTGTTTCAGCGCCATGCGGCGCCGATCTTGTGACCGGGAATCGTGACCGACATGATGCACGTGTGGGTCTCGCCGCTGTTGGCGATGGCCGTGATCACCGTGCTGAACAGGCTGTTGGCCCCCTACCGCATCGAATTTGTATCGAGCTGGGTGGCCGGCCTGCCGGGGCTCGTGCAGATCGCGCTGGCGTTTTGCTGCCTCGACCTGAGCGACTACTGGACGCACCGCATTAGCCACACGGTTCCCTGGCTGTGGCGATTCCACGCGGTACACCATTCGAGCCGCCATTTGGACTGGTTGGCCAGCCGCCGTGGACACCCCATCGACATCACTTTCGCCACCGCCGTGTCGTCGACGCTGGCCACGCTCTTCGGACTCGATGCCATCGAGATGGGCATCGCGATCCTGCTCATCGAGTACTGGGGATTTGTCATTCACGCCAACGTGAGTTGGCGCCTGAAGTGGCTCGATCGGCTCTGGGTCACGCCGGAGTATCACCACTGGCACCACGTGCGCGACCGCGCCGCATACGACAAGAACTTCGGCAATACGCTGGTCCTGTGGGACCTGCTGTTCGGCTCGTATTACATGCCGCAAGATCGCCGCCCAGCCGACTACGGCATCGACTACGACCTGCCGACCGACTATTTCGGCCAGATCGTCGATCCATTCCTGCCACGGCGCAAGGCCGCCGCACCAACGCGCGAGAACGAGCCAACCTCGGCGGGATCGGAAACTTCTGCGACACCCCCCCCGACCGAGGCAGAGGCCTTTCAGCGGCAGCCAGTCGCAGCGGGGCGCTCGGCCTGACTCACAGCGGGCCCGTTTGCGCCGTCCCAAGCGTCCCGTGGGGCTGGGCGCTGCAAATGCGGTAGGAACTGTCCCTGCGGCAACTGTGCGGTGACATTCCAGCGCCCGGCGCGTGATAATTCAAACAGGAACCGAGCCTGGAACGTAGAGGTGCCGTAGGTGCACCGGCGGTTTGCTCGGCCAGCTCGCCCGACCGGCAAACCTGTCCCGACCACGACCCTGGCGAGTTCGCAGAAAAGGAGCCCTCACGATGTCACGCCGCATTGGGCCGCTCGCATTGATCGCACTGGTTGCCGTCCTGCCGTCGTGCGTTTCCGAGTTCGAACAACCGTTGGTCGACCCGGCCCAGGCGCAGCTCGACACGCTGCTGTCGGGCAATTGGACGGTCAAACAAGCCAACGGCAGCGTGCAAACGCTGATGATTGGAATTGAGCCCAACGCGCCGATCACCCCCGGTGCCGAGGCGGTCGAACCCGGGACAGCAAAATTCGTGATGGTTTCGCGCGAACCCGACAACAAGCTCGGCGACCCGCTGACGATGCGATTCGTCAGTACCACCATCGGGAATCAATCGTATGCCAGCCTGGTCGTGCCGGCCGATCCGGAGCACGGCAAGTCGCAGCGCTATTGGCTGGTCAAATACCGCGTCAGCGGCGATCAACTCACCACCTGGTACTGCGACTTCGAGGCCACGGGCCGGATGATCGAGGCCGGAAGACTGCGGGGCAAGGCCGTCCGCGAGGGCGCCAACCTGAAGAGCGTCTGGGTGACTGACTCGGCCGATTCGCTGGCCAAATTCCTGCAAGACGGCGGCGATGCGATCTTGTTCCCAGAAGCGGGCAAAGTCGTCTATCAGCGGATGCACTAGTCGCCTGAGCCGCCAGGGGGCGGCTTTGATTCGCTGTCCACGCGAGGCGCCGCCGAAAGGGGCGCCTTGCGTGCGGTCCCTCGCGCGGGTAGAAGGCCGATCGGTTTTCATCAAGACCGCGCCGATCGGCACGGTACCAGTCGGCCTTCCGAGGGATTCAACATGACGGTCAGTTTGCAGGGGAGAGTCGCCCTCGTGACGGGCGCATCGCGTGGCCTGGGGGCGGAGATCGCCAAGAAGCTCGCCGAACGAGGCGCCCAGGTCGGGGTCAACTACTTCGCCAGCCCCGCGAAAACGGAGCGGCTGGTGGAAGCCATTCGCGAGGCCGGGGGCACGGCCGAAGGCTGGCAGGCCGACGTCCGCGACCCGGAGCAAGTGGCCTGGCTCTGCGCTCAGGTCAAGCAGAAATTCGGACCCATCGACATTCTGGTGATCAACGCGACAGGGCCACAGCCCTTCATTCCGATCGAGGAGCTGACCTGGGAAGCATGCCTCGATCAGCTCGAGTTTTTCGTGAAGAGCCCGATGCTGTTGGTCCAGCAGGTCGTGGGCGAAATGAAATCGCGACGCTCGGGGCGGATCATCAATATCGGCTCCGAAGTTTTCGAGCGCGGCGTGCCTAAGTTCTCCAATTACGTTTCGGCCAAGGGAGCCCAACTCGGGCTGACGCGTAGCTGGGCCCTGGAATTGGCTCCCTGGCAAATCACGGTCAACCATGTGGCCCCCGGCTGGATCCCCACCGAGCGGCACGCCAACGACCCACAGACGGAAAAGGACGCCTACGCACAGGCCGTCCCGATGGGCCATATGGGGCTGCCGGTCGATGTCGCCGAAGCCGTGGCGTTTCTCGCTTCGGACGCGGCCGGCTTCATCACGGGTCAGAAGATCTCGGTCAACGGCGGCAACACGCTCGAATAATTGATCGCAGCTTCCGGCACGTCGGGCACAGCCGGAAAACTACGCGAACAAAAAAAACGGCCGTCCTTCGACAAGAAGGACGGCCGTCTGCGTTGATCCAGGGAGCGTTTTCGGCTCGCTAGAAAATCTACTTGCGGCGAATCCGGGCGACGATCAGGCCCAGGATGCCCATGCCGGCCAGCACGATCGTGCTGGGCTCGGGCACCGCGTTGTATTCATAGGTCACCGTCAGCAGGCCGTCGGTCAAACCCGGGACCGGGTTGATCGGGCCGAAACCGCCGGAGGTCGACAGCGAAGTCGCGATGTCCGGATCGACGCTCGTATTGAACGTCTCGCCCAGGAACGACGCGATGAACAGCGCCAACACGGCGGGAGCCGTGCTCATGTCGCTGTCGCTGTCGAAACCCGAACCACCCGTGACCGAGATCGCGTCGGTGCCGACAAAGTCCGGAGCGCCGTCGGTGTCACCCGACACGACTCCCGCATTGCTCTGCAACGGCACAGCCGTCACGGCAAGCGTACCAGGACCGGTGGCAACGACCGAGGCACCGACTTTCAACGTGACGCTGGTCGAACCAGCGGCTTCGTTGTCGAAGTCCATCGAGCCGGCGTTGGTGTTGGCGTCCAAAGTCAGAGTGACCTTGGTCAGGGTGCCCAGAGCGGGGTCAAACTTCGGCAGGGGTACGTTCAGCGTAGGTCCACCGACGGACGACGGCCCGTACGTGTTGTTGTACGAGACGCTTGCGGCCTGCGCTACTCCTGCTCCCAACAGAGGAAGCACTAACAAGAGTGCACGAACGGGGGATGTTGCCATTAGCTTCCCTTTCAAAGATGCAGCCGAATCAATTGGATCTAATCAGTTCAAAGTTGTTGCTGGTGGTTGGTTGCGGCCGCGCTTCCCAGCTCACGCACCGCCTCCTCTCGCACAGACTACCCAAAACGGGTTGTCGCGCGAGACTCGCCACACAATTGGAGGATGGTAGAGACACCCCCCAGACAATTCAAGCAAATTTTTTGGCAGCTAGCGATTTTTCCTAAAAAAGCCTTGAATCATTGCCAATTGCGGTCAGCCCAACAAACCATATTAGCCGCCAGAACTGCGACATTTCCCGGACAATCACGGAAACATCGGCCGCAAGCCGCTCAAAAATCGGGTAACAAAGCATATAGCCAATTTCCGCCAGATGGTTCGCAGTTCATGCCCCCAGATCACCCTTAGGGCAACCCCCCGGCATCCTCCAACAGAAAAGTGAACAGGTCGACTACCTCTTGCTCCGACAGCTGCTTTTCGATGCCTTCGGGCATCAGCGACAGGGGGCTGATCTCGACTTGCTCAACCTCTTCGCGCGCGATCGATTCGAGTTTGCCGCCTTGCAGCTTGAGCACGACGCGCTGTGGATTGTCTTCCACCGCCAATCCGGTGATGGCGCGGCCATCGGTCGTGATGACCGTGCGCGCCTGGTATGCCGCGCCGATCACCAGGCTGGGATCAAACACGTTTGACAAAAGCTGGTCGAACGAGCCGCGGCCGTTGGACGTTAGATCCGGGCCGACTTCCTGACCTTCGCCTCGGAACTTGTGGCACTGCGCGCACAGCTTTCGATAAACCGTTGCGCCGCGCTCGACATTGCCCGAGGCGTTCTCCATCAGCCGGCGCATCGAGACGAGCACCTGCTCGCGCGCGGGGTCACGGCCAGGACGCACGGTCCCCCAATGAGCGGCGATCAGTTCCGACAGTTGCCGATTGTCGAAGATCAACAACCGGCGCACCTGCGTCGAGCTGAGCGATTGAGACGGTACCGTGCCGGTGGCGATCGCCTCGAGAAGCTCGAGCGCTCGGTCGGCACGTTGCGTTAACAACTCGATTGCCGCAGGCTGGACATCGGGTGAAAGCTGCGCATAGACCGCCAACACCTTGGCCGCCAGCGCAGGATCGTTGAGGCCGCCGAGTCGCGCTAAGACGCCACGGACGAGGTTCTTGTCCGTCGAATCCAGCAGGGCGAGCCCCGTATCGCGCGCCAGCGCCGTGTCGCCCGCCGCGAGTGCAGCGAGGGCCTCTAAGCGCACCGCCACATCCTGGCCGGCATCGGCAACGATGTCTTGGGTCATACCCAGCGAACGTCGATCTCCCCAAGAGGCCGACAGCCAGGTCGCTTCCCGGGTCAGCATGCTTGTCGGTTCGCGGTCGATCAAGGCGTTCAACTCCTGCGAAAGCCGCCCGCGCAATTCTTTGTGCCAGGCTGCGGTGGAATCCGTCGGTGGCTCGAGCATCCGCATGGCGAAGAGCGCGTGCTGAGCCGGGCCCTCGACAAACGGATCGCCCAGCAGCGGCTTGAGAACATCGACCAGGCTGGCCGGCGCGACCTGTGCACGCGCCAACCGATCGACCACACGCCCCGTGAGATCGCCGACACCCCGCGAATGCCGAACGGGCTCTTGTTGCAGTCGGCGCGCAATCTCGTCGACGCGCTCGACCAGTCTGGGCTGAAGCTGGCCCCAGACAACGGCCAACAGCACCTCTTCGGTTTGCGCGTGCTGGAGCACGTTCCACAGCACGTCGTCGACGGACAGACCAGATACTTTGCGCGCCGCGATCGCAACCTGCAGTTGCACGCCTGGTCGATCATCTTTCGCGAGCGTCGCCACCTGGGCCGCTACCGCAGGCGATACCGCCGCTTGGTTTCCCGCGGCGCGCACGCCCCAGGCACACAAATCGGCATCGGCATGCGCCAACAGCCCAAGGTAGAACGCGTCGGAAAGCGGTCCCATGGACACCCTGGCGAACAGCGCGTGCATCCGGGTCTTGCGTGGCTGGGTCTCGTCGAACACGAGCGATTCGAGGCGCAGGGCCGTCGCGGCGTCGCCGCGCTCGGCCAGCAATCGCTGGGCCAGATCGCGATAGAACACGTTCGGATTCGCGAGACGGCCGATCAATTGCTCATCGGTCTCGACAGCTAAGTCGAACGCGGAAGCGCGCGGCACATCTTGATAGCGAACGCGGTACAGCCGGCCGCGTCCGCGGTCGAGTCCGTCGGGATCGCGGCGCGCGTCCTGATAGCAGTGGTAACGATCGTACCAATCGAGGATGTAGAGGCAGCCGTCCGGGCCGGTCTTTTGCACGATGGGCATGAACCAGGCGTCGTGGGCCGTAAGAAAATCGGGCTCGGCAGAGGCCCGATAGGTCGCGCCTCGATCGACAAGGCGATCCACATTGATGCAGCCGCCATGAATGTTGCCCATGTAGAGGCGCTCGCGATAGGCCTCGGGATACGCATCGCTGTCGAAGAAATGGAGCCCGCAATAGGCGGCCTTCTGGTGGGCGTGATCGACGATCGATTGAATTTCCCAGGTATAGGGCGGGTAGGCGCCCGCCTGGCGGTGATAGTAGCCCGTTTCGACCAGGTGCCAGAGGTGATCGATGACACAGGCGCTGACGAACGCGCTGCCGCGGGTGTCCCACGCGATGCCCCAGGGATTGCTGGTTCCCTCGGCGAACAGCTCGAAGCGGCGCGTCCGGGGATGCAACCGCCACATCGCGCAATTGAACTTGTGTTCCACGCCTTGATGCACGACGCGGCTGTGATTGAACACGCCATTGAGGCCGTAGAGCCAGCCATCGGGGCCCCAGGTCAGCGAATTGGGCAGTTCGTGGGTGTCGCTCCGTCCGAAACCGGTGAGCACGACTTCGCGTGCATCGGCGCGCAAGTCGCCGTCCTGGTCGCGCAGCAGCAGAATATCCGGGCTGTTCGCAACCCAGACGCCGCCATAGCCCACGGCGATTCCCGAGGGAATGTTCAATCCCTCGGCAAAGATGGTCGTTTGATCGACGCGGCCGTCGTGGTCGGTGTCTTCGAGCACCTTCACGCGATCGCGCCCCTCGCCGGGCGACGAGCGTGGGTACTCGACGCTCTCGGTCACCCAGATCCGGCCCCGCTCGTCGAACGTCATGCTCGTCGGATTGATCAGGTCAGGCTCGGCAGCGACGACTTCAACCTTGAAGCCTTCGGGCACGGTCATGCGCGCGGCTGCCTCTGCCGGCGAAAGGGCCGGCCCAGGCGCAGCGTCCTGGTTGTGGGGGACCAGCTCGGGCGCACGGTCGGCCGCACGCACCAATGGGCTGCCCCCCAGGACCGTAGCCAGCACGACGACCATCACAGTTCGGTTTTCCACGAGGACCCTCGCGACGACTTGTTTGGTTCGACTCGGTGTGTATTGTGGGCGGAGCCGGATTGGGGAACAACGTGGCGACCGTCCCACCGCTCCATGGGGAGTTGGTCCTAGACGAATGCCCGGTAGCCTCGATCCTGACCTCTTGGCAACCTCACGAAGCGTCACCATGCCGCGGCATTTCAGTTGGACCCTGACCTTTGCGACTTTGGCGATAACGCAATTCACCGCTTCGCGAAGCGGCGCGGCCGAGTTGACCGCGATGACTTACAACCTGCGCTATGCGTCACCCACGGGTGAGAATGCCTGGCCCAAGCGGCGCCCCGCCGCCAAGGCACTCATCGACGCCGAAGCGCCCGACGTGATCGGCACCCAGGAAGGGCTCTACGGGCAGCTACGCGACCTCGAGGCCGACCTGCCCGACTATGCCTGGGTGGGCCTGGGCCGCGAAGGGGGCAGCCGCGGCGAGTTCATGGCCGTGTTCTATCGCCGGTCGCGACTGCAGCCGCTGGAATACGATCATTACTGGCTGTCCGACACGCCCGAGACGATTGGATCGGCCTCCTGGGGCAATCGCGTGCGCCGGATGGTCACCTGGATTCGCTTTGTCGATCTGCAAACCGATCGCGAGTTCTACTTCATCAACACCCACTTCGATCATGAATCGCAGCCATCACGGGAAAAAAGCGCGGCGCTGCTGCTGGAACGCGCACGGCAACTCAATGCCCGGCTGCCCGTAATCCTGGTTGGCGATTTCAACTCGGCGGCCGGGGCGAACCTCGTGTATGACGCACTCGTCGGCGAAGGACGATTTGCCGACACCTGGTCCACTGCGCAGCGGCGAGGCGAGCAGATCGGCACGTTTCACAACTACCAGGGGCCACAGGCCGGCGGCGCACGGATCGACTGGATCCTGACGCGCGGAGAGGTCGCTTGCCTGGAAACGCACGTGGCCACGGCCTCGCTTTCCGGGCAATATCCCAGCGACCATTTCCCGGTCGTGGCCCGGCTCGATCTGCCCTAAGCGCTCAGCCGGCCGTCAGCACGCTGCCGTCGCCGAACAAAGAGCGCCCGACGGCGGCGGCGAACGACGGGCGCACGACACCGGGGAAGTGCCGCTCAAAACGGCTCGAATCGAGCGCTGTATCGCGCGGCCTTGGCTCCGGACCGCCCACCGTCAGCCGCGACGTCGCCTCGAGCAAAGCCCGGCTCGCGCCGCACGCATCTGCAATCTGCTGGCCCATCTCCAGCCGACTCAAACGTTCCCGGCCACCCAACAACAAGATGCCGCGCACGTCGCTCTGGGCCGCGGCAAGAATGCCGGCCGCGGCGCTGTCGAGATCGAGCGGCGTGCGCCATTCGTCGTCGAACAGTCGCAGCGTGCGCCCCTCGCGCAGGGCGGCTACTTGATGATCGAAAAACGTGGGACGGTCGATCAACGTCGGACCGAACAACAAGCTCACGCGGATCACCAGGCCCTGCGCATCGTCAAGCACGACCGGTTCCGCCAGCAGCTTGGTCCGGCCGTAGATCGACAACGGCCGCGGAGGTGTCGTCTCGCGGCAGGGGCTTTCCTCGCCGTCGAACACGAGGTCGGTCGAGATATAGACCAGTCGCGCGCGGCGAGCCGCAGCCAATTCGGCCAACAGGCACGTACCGGCAGTGTTCACCGCATGTGCCCGATCGGGATCGGCCAGGACGTCGGCAATGGCCGACATGGCGGCGGTGTGAATGACGACGTCGGGTGCGGCATCGTCAAACGCCGCGCGGACTGCCGCTTGATCCGCCAGATCGATCGAGCACAACGGCGTCTGGAACAGCGTGCCGGTGCCGCGTCCGCTCCAAGCGACGGTCGCTACGCCACGACGCGTCAATGCGCGGAGCAGATACGCTCCGAGTTGGCCGCTGGCACCGGTTAGCAGGACGTGCATGTTGCCCAATTCATGGCTCGACAAACTCCTGGTCAGGGCACGAAGGTCCTGGCACGCTCGGCCGCTTCGCGCCTGCCTTGCTCGGTACGGCGAAACGCGGCCATGTCGACGTACTTGCCCGCCGCCCACAACGGCATCAGGTCGTCGTAGTGCGGGCTGGTTGGATCCTCGCTTTGGCCGCCCGGGTACACGCCCAGACTTGCGTCCGGCTGGCTGAAATCGACCAGCATCCGCCACGATGCTCCGCCGCCGACATGGCCGACGTTGCTGCCTGGATTGAGCGTAAAGGCCGTGCCGGGAACAGGACCACCCTCGCGGGCCAACTCGGGCTGCTCGGTCAACGAGCCGATTCGCAAGATGTTGATCTTGCCCCAAACCCACTGGTTGACATCGTCGCCAAATTGCATTTTCAGTTTGCCGACGGCGCGCCCAAACGCCGCGCGCGCCACGTCGTCGCGGGTTTCTTGCGCGGCGGTGTCGGCAACGTCGAACCACGGCGAATTTGGCTGCTCGAGCGTCAGGAACTCCAGCACTTCGAGCATCGGCTCGCGGCGATTGTTGCCGCTGTACCCCCAGGAGCCGCCGGGCTGCTCGATACCGCGCCGCGCCCATTCGTCCCGCCACACGCCGTCGCGGTACTCCTCGAACCAGCGCAGCCAGATGGCCGGCGCAATCGCCTCCGGATCGGCGACGAAATCCCAATCGGCCAGGGCTGCGCGGGCGGCCTTGGCGAGTGGATCCGTCATCTCGGCGCCCGTCAGCGACGCCAACAAGACCGGCAAAAACCGCTCAGCGCACTTGTCGTGCGTGTCGTACTGCAATTTCTGCATGTCGGCGATCGTGACTTTGTTGGCTGTTTGCAAAACGTCGTGCATCCGCCGGGTGCGATAGCTGTCGTCCCACATCCAGCCGAGATAATAGGGATAGCCCTGCGGCGAAGGTCGGCCATTCGCACTGCCGACGTAGCCTTCCGGCGGATTGACCGACAGCGGCAGCCGGTTGCTCGGGATCATGCCCTGCCAGTCGTAATCGCCCGAAGCGCCGTCCATGGGCACGCGCCCCTGCCCCGGCAACCGGACAGGGAGCGAACCGCAAGGATGGATGGCGATGTTGCCCTCGACGTCGGCATAACAGATGTTCAGGTTCGGCACCTTGATCAAGTCGAGCGCGTCGAGAAAACCCTCGAGCGTTTCCACGCGCTGTCCCTTCCAGAATGCCAGCGCGTCGCTGGTTGGCTGCGTACCCGGCCAGGCGAGCGTGACGACGCGGCCCCCTTCGCGGCTCACGACGGGGCCATGAACCGTCGACTCGACTTGCAGTTCGACTTCGCCCTGCCCCTGAACGGCAATCTTCTCTGTGACGACATCCATCGTCTTCCACTGGCCGCGGTGCAGGTATTGTCGGGCATCGTCGTCCTTGACCGTCTCGACGTAGTAGTCGACTGCATCGGCCTGCATGTTCGTGATCCCCCACGCGTGATGATCGGTGTGGCCAATCACCACCGTGTGATTGCCGGGAAACATCACGCCGGTCACGTTCTTCCCGCGCACGGAAACGTGCGCGGCATACCACAGCGACGGCAACCGGAAACCTAGATGCGGGTCGCTGGCCAGAATCGGTTTGCCCGAGGCGGTCTTACTGCCGGCGACGGCCCAATTGTTGCTGCCGAAACTGTCGCTGCGCGGATGCAGCCGCGACGCCGCCAGGCGGGCAAATGTCCGCTCGTAAAGCGCGGCCAAGCCCGCTGGCAGGCCGCTGGCGACTCCGGCCTGCGTCCCAGGCGCTGGAAGCCGCTGCCGCTCGACCTGTCGCGAAACGATCGGCAATTCATACGGACGGTCCAGGGGCCACAGCTCGTTGCAAACGTCGGCACCGAGCTTTTCGATCATGGTGCCAAACCAGAGATCATCCTCGGTGCCTGATTGATCCCAGCCCATATACTTGGTCATCACCAGACAGTCGACCGGCTCCCAAAGTGTCGGTCGATAGCCGAGCGCTTGAAACGTCAGCGGCAGCTTGTCCGGCGTGAGTTCGACGATCCGTTGATTGACGCCGGCACAGTAGGCTTCGATCTCGGCTCGATACTCGGCCGGCACGGCGTCCGATTTCCAGAACGCCTCGCAGGTCCGGCGCACGCCCAGCAGCCGCATCAGCTTGTCCGATTCCAGTGCGCCGGCGCCCATGAGCTCTGCCAGGCGACCTGAAGCTTGCCGCCGGAAGATGTCCATCTGCCCAAGCCGTGCTGAGGCATGCAGATAACCCACGGCCCGGGCCGCATCGACCCACGATTCGGCATAGACGTGAGGGATATCGTAGGTATCGAAATACACCGTTACCTTTTGTGCGAGGCCTTGGAGCCGGGTTGGCGATTCTGCCGCGTACGCGTTGCGGCTCAGTAGCGCCGCACAGACGGCTAGGAAAGCAACCAGCGACCGCAGGCGAAGTCTTGTCCTGGAATTCATCGGAGGCAGGGCCTGTTGAGACAAAGTGCGGGTCATCGGCTTCGCGGGTCGCTTCCCGTGCGTCCCGCTTGCGCTCGGATATTAGTTGAGCCGACCAGTGCGCTCAATCAACGGCTCCCCCGCGGCCCGGGCGACCGCTATGATCGGGCCTCGCCCCCTTAACCCTCGCACCCTTCGTACGATCTGCCGATGTTGACCCGCGAACAGTTTCTGCAAATGGCGTCCGATTTTCCTTTTTTCCGACTGATCGGCCTGGAAATCCTCGACATGCAGCCCGGCTGGTCGAAAACCCAGGTGACGTATCGGCCCGATCTCTGTCAGCCGGCCGGCATCATGCACGGCGGCGTGATCGCCTCGCTGATCGATACGGGAATCGCCCACGCGTTGCTGCTGACCGATGCCTTTCGAGAGGTGGCCGCCGTCGGTGGTGCGATCGTGTCCGTCGACTTGCGGGTCAAATATCTGCGCCCGGTGTCCGAGGGGATCATCATTTGCGAATCGAAAATCCCGCGGATCGGCCGGCAACTGTTTCACGCCGAGAGCGTGGTCGTGAACGCCGAGGGCAAAGAAGTGGCCCGTGGCGACAGCATCTACATGGCCGTGCGACCAGAAAAGCTCGTCAAGCAGAGCGAGCCGAGTTAGACGGCGAGCGCCTGTGCCACTGGTTGGTCATGCTGACCGCAGCGTGCCGTCGAAACTCGGGGCGGACGGCGCGGGAGAAAAGTGCCCGGGAGAGGAGTCGAACCTCCACCTCATTACTGAGACAAGAACCTGAATCTTGCGCGTCTGCCAATTCCGCCACCCGGGCAGGGTGAGAGTGCGGGCCTTTGCGGCCGCAAGCGAGCAAAGCCGTTTATAGGTCATCGCCGGGAGGCTGACAAGGACGGTCAGCCGCGCCACCATGCCGATCATGCAAGCCATGCCTGCGGGCGGCGTCGCCGTTCGGGCCAGGCTCGGCGTAAGTCGATCGACCGCAATCAGGCAAGCGCATGCGACTAATAGCGAACCATGCCCGGCTCGATCTCGACGGCCCATTGATCGATCCCGCCGGCCATGCTTTGCGCGTGAGCATAGCCTTCGCGGCGCAGCCACAAAGCCACCTGCATGCTCCGCCCGCCGTGATGGCAGTGCACGACGATCCGAGTGCCCTGATCGGCCGGTAATTCACCGGTTCGGCTGGCCAGTTCGGACATCGGCAGCAACTTTGTGCCGGCGATGCTGACGAGCCGGCTTTCGTCCACTTCGCGGCAATCGATCAAGCACACGGGCTCGCCAGAGTCCAAGAGGGCCTTGGTCTCGCGGCAAGAGATCTCCATCGGGCGCGTTCCCGCAGGATCGGACATGGGGTTGCTTCCGGGCAAGTGATCGGTACGGGACCAAGAAAAAACGCTGCCTCCGCGCCGAGGCGCGGAGGCAGCGAGGATCGAACGAGCTTCGCCAGGCAACCTTAGTTGGTGCTGACGCTGCCGACGGTACCGGTTTCACGTCCGGCCATCGTCGTCGAATCGTAGTAGACTTCGGTGTCGATGTTATCGTTCAGGAACTTCACGCCGCCGTCGGCCATCAGGTGATGGGCGCCGCCTTCGTGATCGCTGCTCGGCCCCCAGAGGATACCGGGGGTACGCGGATCATAGTACGCCATCAGGTCACCGCTGGTGTCGACGTACGGCAGAAAGATCTGCTTCTTGCCATTCTGCCCCGGCCGGTTATCGATCTTTTGACCGCCGCCAAAGTTGAGCCCCTTGACGACGCCAACGGCAGGGACCGTATAGGGCTTGGGGTTACCTGACGTGTTCGCGCCAACCAACTCACTCGCGGGCCCGGTGTCACCTTTCTTGAACGCAAGCGCCCAGATCGACGCGACGCTACCGTCCCACCAAGCGCTCCAGTTGGCTTCCTTCGACTCGCAGCACAGGAATGTGTTCGAGGTGCCGTCGAGGACGTCGGCGAATCGCTTACCCGCTTTGTAGAAAGGATTCGGGTAACCGAGGATCGCGTCGGGGTCCGGTGGCTGAGTGCTCGAACCAACCGTCTGCCATGTGCAGTGAAACACCGTGCTACCACCGAAGCCGCGATAATTCGCGATCGCCAGATTGAAGAAATACTGAGCAGCGCCGCCTACGGTCACATTCGTAACCCCGGGCGAACGGCTTGCTAAGTCGTTGTACAACAGACCGCTCGAGATGCGCGGCCCGGAGTACGAGGGACAAATGAATCCAGCAAACTGCTGGCGGGCGAACAAGGCATTGCCCGGCAGATTACCGCCCGGCGGTTGCTTGTTCGAACCGGCCGACGTGGTGTTATTCGGCGTGGCGTCGAAGGTTCGGCGATTGAAGTTGATGTTCTGAGAGATACCGCCGCCACCTTCCATATACGACAAAACGAGGGCATGCCAACTATAGCAGTGGCCCGTGGGGTATCCCGGTCCGGCCGTCGACCAGTTCGGGTCGTTGCGATTCGTGGCGGGGTAGATCTCAAGGACCGTGTCCGACGTATACGCCGCCGGGCCCATCCACGGCCCCGTCGATGCCGGCGGGAAGCTGCCCAGCGCCGTGGCATAGTTGTGCATCGCCAGGCCGATCTGCTTCATGTTGTTCTGGCACTGACTCCGCTGAGCCGCGCGCCGAGCCGCTTGCACGGCCGGCAACAACAAGGCAATCAAGATCGCGATGATCGCGATCACCACGAGCAGTTCGACGAGGGTGAATCCCCGCCGCTGCTGCGCCGAACACGCAGTAGACATAAGAACGCCTCCTCCAAAACAACAAACCAAATAAAGAAAATAAGAACGTCGCAAACACTCAGGCAAAATTGCTGCCCTCGCGCGACCTGCGCCTGCCCGAACGGGCTAGCTGAGGTCGGCCCCCAGAGAATTCGCATCGCGGCACGCATCGAACCCTAGCCAACTCTTCAGAGCTCGCTAGCTGCCCGCCAAGGCGGCTCGTTTGATGCAACACCGGGCGATACCTGGACCTGCGATTCCTGTGGCGAGTCTATCGCGAACCTAACTCCCAAGTCAAACAAGAAGTTGGGTAAATTACTCCGATTCGCCGGCCATCGCTCGGAGGGGGCGAATTCGCCTGAATCCGCGCGACGAATTCTGCACAACCAGTTCCCCTTGCGAGGTGAAATCAGTGATAATCTGTCCACCTCCTGCCGACGTCGCCGGATCGTCCGCTCAGCGCCGTCCGGACAGACGATTCGCACCTCACGGACGATGTCCATGCCCTCAGCTCGCGTTGCGGTGATCGCCGGCTTGCCGCGCTCGGGAAAGACCGAGCTCCTGCTGAGCCGCTATCGCTCCCGGCTGGCCGAGCTGCCCGTCGGAAGCTGCCTCTGGCTTTCCCCCAGCCAGAGGAGTAGCGACGTCGTCCGCCAGGGCCTGCTGGGCCAAGGGCAGCGGGCCATGCTGGCCCCTGGGATCCTGACCTTTGACCAATTCGCCCAACAGATCGTTGCGGCCAGCGGCGAGCCCGTGCGGCGGATCTCGCCCACCATGAAGCGACATCTGCTGCGGCGCTCAGTCGACACCTTGCACGCCGCGGGGCGACTTCCGGTGCTGGGCCCGATTGCCGCGACGCCGGGGCTGGTCGAAGAACTTGCTCATTGGATCGCGGAGCTCAAACGGCACGAAATCTGGCCTGAAGACTTTGCGGGGGCGATCGAGCAGGCAAAGTTGGGGCCCAAGGAGCGCGAGCTGTGGGCCCTTTACGACTGCTATCAGTCCCTGCTGCTCGAGCATCGCCTGTACGACGCCGAAGGCCAGTTCTGGCTTGCCCGCAAGTTGATTGCCGAGGGCTCTCGAGCACCGTTCTCGTCGATCAAGCACCTGGTGGTCGATGGGTTTTCGGATTTGACCCGACCACAGCACGAAATCCTCGCATTGCTCGCCGGGCAACTCGACGAACTGTGGATCTCGCTCCCATGGGATAGCGACTCACAAGTCCCCCGCCCGGAGTTGTTTCGCAAGACGAGCGCCACGTTGGCCGAGCTGCGCCGGCGGCACAAGTCGCTCGTGGTTCACGAGCAGCGCCGCAGCACCGCCGCATGGCCGGCCTTACAGGCGATCGTCGCCGAGCTCTTCGCCGATCCGCGGCGAGGCGCGGTCGACGTTGCGCCGGAAGGCATCGAAGTCCTCGCCGCGGGTCGCCCCCTGCGCGAGATCGAGCGCGTGGCACGCAAGATCAAGGAGCTGCTGCTCGGTGGAACTCGCCCCGGCGAAATCGCCGTGGTGTTTCGCCGGCTGCCCGAAGCGGCACCGCTGGTACGAGAAGTCTTTGCCGAATACGGCATCCCGACAGCCATCGAGACGGGCCGTCCCCTGCGCGACGCGCCGTTGCTGGCCGCAGTGACGGCCCTGTTGCGTTTGGCGGTCGAGGACTGGTCCTTTGCCGGGATGCTGACGGCGATTGGCAACAGTTACTTTCAGCCGCAACAGGCGCAACTCGATGCGATGCGCGCTAGTGCCGAATGGATCGTGCGCGATTTCCAGCTTCCAAGGGGGCGCAAGCGACTCGGCGAGCGCCTGGCCCGATTGGCCGCTCAAGCCGCGCCGCAGAACGCGTCGCCCGACGATCACCAGGCACGCCAGCGTGGCCATGCACGCCGGGCAATGGCCTATTTCGGCTGGCTCGGCCGTCTGCTCGATACCCTGCCGGCCGAAGCAACGCTCGAAGCCTGGTGCGACACGCTGAGTCAATTGATCGACGGCACCTTGGCCGTGGGCCACGAAGCGAGCCTGGCGCCGCCTCAGCTCGAACCGATCGATCGTCGCGCCTGGGCCCGCTTGAGCGAAACGCTGCGCACGCTGGGGCAGCTCCGCGACCAAGTCGATCCCGAGGGGCGCGTCAGTTGCGCAGGAATTCTCCAGGCCATCGCCGATATTGCCAGCCATGAGCAACTGCCCGCCGATCACGACGAAACGGGGCGCGTACGCGTCCTATCCGCGGCGAGCGTACGCGCGCTCGCGGTCCCGCATTTGTTTGTCGCCGGCCTGACCGAACGGAGCTTCCCCGCGCCCTTGCGCGAGAACCATCTGTGCGGCCAGCGCGAGCATCGCCGATTGATCGACGCAGGGTTGCCACTGGCCCCGCATGCAGAATACGCCAGCGAAGAAATGCTGTTGTTCTACGAAGTGGTCACGCGCGCCACGCGCCGCCTGTACTTAAGCTACCCGGCCTGGGACGAATCGGGCCAACCGTTGTTGCCAAGCCCCTACGTCGAAGAAGTTCGCCGCGTCTTCGGGTCCGAGCGTCTGGTACCGACCGACGCCCCCGACCTGAGCCCGCTGCCGGGGGCCGACGAAACGGCGTATGGCCCAGCCGAATGGCGGCTGCGCGGCGCGGTGGATGCTCTCGACGGAAAGTCCGACGGCCTGCATCAACTGGTCGCGGCGACCGCTTCGCGACCGATGGCCCTGAACGTGCTCGCGGCCTGGACCGCGATCGACGAGCGCCGCGACATCGAACGCTTTAGCGCGTTCGAAGGCATCCTGAGCACGCCGGCGGCGCGCGAGGCCTGCGCCGCGCGGTTCGGGCCGGCCTATACCTGGAGCGCAACCGAGCTGGAGTTGCTGGCGGCCTGCCCTTACAAGTTCCTGGCCGAGCGATTACTTGGTCTCGACGAGATGCCTGCCCTGGTTCTGGAAACCGACTATCGCCGGCGCGGCGTGGTGGTCCACGAGGTACTTGCCCAATTGCACCGCCGGATCAACGACGAGTTCCCCGGTCCGGCGGCGCTGGCCCAAGCAGGCATTGAGCAAGTCCATGCCTGGATTGGCGAGCTGCTCGCCGCCGACGCCCAAGAGCACGACCCGGAGTTCGGCTACGAAGCGATGCTGCGGTTGATCGATCGCGAGCGGCTGGCCCGTGACCTCGCGGCGTACCCTCAGGAACACCAAGCTTACGAAAAGGAACTCCAGACGGCCGTGCAGGCTGCGCATTTTGAAATCTCCTTTGGACTCGATCCGCCTTCGTCCGATCCGCGCTCGACCACGCAGCCGCTCGAACTTGCCACGGCCGCCGGCGTCATCAAGCTTGCCGGCCGCATCGACCGGGTCGACCTGCTAACCGCCGCGCGGCGCACGCTGGCCAGCGTAATCGATTACAAAACCGGCTCGTTGCCCGCGAAAAAGCTCGCCGAAGTGATCAAACGCGACGTCCTGCAATTGCCGATCTATGCCCGGGCCGTTGAAGAAGTCTTGTTGGTCGAACAACAAGTGCAAGCAGGGTCCATCGGGTTCTGGCGACCGACGGGCAACAAAGATCGCGGGTACCATCGCGTGGCCGAGCTGTCGGCCGACGGCGAGCCGCGCGAGGAATGGCAAACCCTGCAAAGCTGGATCGCCGAGCGCGTCGGGCAACTCGTGCTCGCCGCACGCGCCGGTCAGTTTCCGGTCTATGCCCGTGATCCTGAATGTACGCGCCACTGCGGCTTTCACACGATCTGTCGTGTGAGCCATGTTCGCGCCTTGGAAAAGACATGGACGCCCCCCGACGGACCCCCGGCCTGACCGACGAGCAGCAACGAGCGCTGGCGACGCGTCACGTGAGTGTGGCGCTGGCGGCCGGTGCCGGCTGCGGCAAGACGCATGTGCTCACCGAGCGCTTTCTTGCGCATATCGAGCCGGGGCCCGGGATGGTCGATCTCAGCGAGATCGTGGCGATTACGTTCACCGAACGCGCCGCCCGCGAGATGCGCGACCGGATTCGCAAGGCCGTCGAACGGCGGCTGACCGCGGCGCGACAAGACGCCGAACATTGGCTGCAACTGGTGCGCCGTATGGACGCCGCGCGGATCAGCACGATTCACGCGTTTTGTGCCGCGTTGCTCCGTGCCCATGCGGTCGAGGCCCGGCTCGATCCGCAGTTTCGCGTGCTGCAAGAGGCCGAAGCGGCAAACTTATTGGCCGAAACGACTGATGACGTGCTGCGATTGCTGCTGGCGCGCCGCGACGAAAATTTGCGGGGTGTGCTCGCCGTCGGCGAATTGCGCTCGCTGCGCGAGGATTTGACCGCGCTGGTGAGAAGCCGACATCGTCAGGCGATGGGGATATGGCTCGAGCGCACGCCGGAAGAGATTGCCTCTGGCTGGGAGAGCTATTTTCGCGAGGTCTACCAACCCGCTCGGCTGAACTCGCTGCTCGCATGCCCCGATTATGTGTTGCTCACCGAGCTGGTGGGCTCCGTCGAACCGCCGCCGGGCAATATGGCCGAACGGTTCGCCGGCATTCGAGCCTGCCAGCAGGAGCTGCGGACGCAACCCTTGCAAGCCCGGGTACTGATCGATTTGGCCCAGCATGCGCGCGTCCAGCATGCCAAGCCCAAGAACTGGGCCGAACCCGAACAGATGCAAGCGTTTCGTCAAGCGGCCGAAGTCATCCGCGAGCGGGCAAAAGACCTGAGCAAGACGCTCGATTTCGATCCGGTCGGCGCCATACCGGCCGCAACCTACTGCCGGCAATTGCTGGCCATCAGCCAGGAGCTGGCCGCCGCCTACCAGCAGCGCAAAGACGCTCTGCAGGCCCTCGATTTCGACGACTTGCTGTTGGGCGCGCGCGAACTACTGCACGGCCCCGAGGCCGCGGCCGTGCGCCGCGAGGTGTCGCAGCACATCAAGGTGTTGCTGATCGACGAGTTCCAGGACACCGACGCGGCCCAAGTCGACCTGGTTAACGCGATCTGCAACGACGTGCTCGACGACGGCAAGCTGTTCTTCGTCGGCGACCACAAGCAGTCGATCTACCGCTTCCGCGGCGCCGAGCCCGAAGTGTTTCATCAACTGCGCGCACGGATTCCGCCGGAAGGCCAGTTGCCCCTGTCGCGCAACTTTCGCAGCCAGCCGGCCATTCTCGACTTTGTCAACGCCATCTTCACCGGCGAGTTTGCCGAGTATCAGCCGCTCGTTGCGGCCCGCCCACAGGTCACGCGCCTGCCGGCGATCGAGTTCATTTGGGCCGAAATGCCCGAGGAACCTGACGAGCCGGAAGGCCCCGCCGATCAGCCGGCGCGTCGGCGCCGCAAGCTCGAGGCCGATTGGATCGCGCGCCGACTGCGCCAACTGATCGATTCGCGCGAACCGCTTGTCTGGGATGCCGAGGCAGCGCAAAACGATCGGCCCGCTGCCCGTCCCGCCCGGCAAGGGGACGTCGCGCTGTTGTTTCGCGCCATGAGCGATGCCTATCTCTACGAAGACGCCTTGCGCCGCTGGGGATTCGACTACTACGTCGTCGGGGGCCAGGCCTTCTACGCCCAGCAGGAAATCTACGATGTGCTCAACCTGTTGCGGGCGGTTGCCAGTCCCGCGGACGCTTTGAGCCTGGTGGGAGCGCTCCGCAGCCCGATTTTTGCACTGGCCGACGACACGATCTTCTGGCTGGCCCAACACCCCGAGGGAATTCGCGCTGGCCTGTTCGCGGCGCCCGTCGCGGGCATTGCCGGCGAGCAGGCCGCGCGCGTCCGGTTCGCCGGAAAGGTCCTGGGCGAGCTCACCGCGCTGCGCGATCGCCGTCCGGTGGCCGAGCTGTTGACCACGGCGCTCGCCCGCACGGGCTACGATGCCGCGTTGCTGGCCGATTTCCTCGGCGAGCGCCAGGTGGCCAATCTCCATAAACTGATCGATCAGGCGCGCCAGTTCGATGCCTCGGGCACATTGACGCTGACCGATTTCATCCGCCAGTTGGCCGAGTTTGTCGTTCGCCAGCCGCGCGAGCCACTGGCCGCGACGCAACCGGAATCGCAGGACGTGGTGCGGCTGATGTCGATCCACCAGGCCAAGGGACTCGAATTCCCCATCGTCGTGCTGCCCGACCTGGAGCGCAAGCGTCGCGGCGGAGGCAGGAGTCCCGCGGCGTTTCACCCGGTGCTGGGTCCGCTCGCAGCACCGCCAGAAAAGCTGCCGTCGATCGGTGGTTGGGAGATGTACCAGGCGCTGGAAAAAGAAGCCGAGGAGGCCGAGCACGCGCGGTTGTTCTACGTCGCGACCACGCGCGCCGCCGACATGCTCCTGCTGGCGGCGGCCTGCGATCAGATCGATAAGCCATCACACCCCTGGCGGCAGATGCTGGCCAAGCATTTCGACCTGAGAACCGGCGAATACCACGGACCCCGCCCCGCCGGCCGTGGCGTTCCGGTGGTACAGGTGATTACCGAGCCGCCTGAGGTTCTCGACTCGCCGCAGGGCAAGCCGCGGTCGGCCAACCTGAGCCGCCTGATTGCCGACGCGCGACAGCGCGACGATCGCACCGCGGACGTCCCCGGCCACGTCGGCGCCGTGCCGGTCGATCACGCGGCGCGGCGCAGCTTTTCCTTCTCGCGCCTCGGCGGAGTGCTCCGGGCCCAGCACCTGGGCGACGATGTCGAAATCGAAGAGGAGGACCTGCTCGCGATCGACACGATTGACGCACCGGCCGACGGTCGCGCGCTGGGGATCCTCGTGCACGCGGCGCTCGCCGCATGGGTACGTGGCCGCAGCGATGCATCCGGTACTGCCGAATCGCGCGCCGCCCGTTGGGTCGAGCAGTTCGCTGCGCAACACGGCTCGCTGGCGCCGCGCGACGTGGCCACGGCAACCGCCCTGGTCGCGCGGTTCCTGGCCAGCGCTCGGGCCGCAGCGATTGCCGCTGCGGCTACGGTGCAATCCGAACTCGAATTCCTGCTGGCCTGGCCCCACGACGGTCAGACGCTCCAGATCCGCGGTATTATCGATTGCCTCTACCAGGACCGCGCCGGGGCTTGGCACCTGGTCGATTACAAGTCGGAGGCTGCGGCGAACACGGCTCGGGCTGCAGCGCCCTATCGACTGCAGGCGTTGGTGTATGCGCTGGCGGTCGAGGCCTCGCTGGGTGCAGCGCCGCAGGAAATCGTCTTGCACTTTCTCCGCGGCGGCGGCGAGCAGCCATTCGTCCTCGACGACGAATCCCGGGCCTGGGCGGCCGCGGAGATCGATCGCCGCATCAAGGCCCTTTGGCAAGAGCCTGCCAGGACGTGAGTCGAATCGCTAGAATCCGCCTGCAGCCGGCACGAAGCCCGAATTGGAAGTGGACCCCGCGTGGCAGCAATCGAACCCTTGGCGCAGCGGCAGTTTGCCCTCGACGTCGTGCGCACGTTGCGCGACCGAGGCCATCTTGCCTATTGGGCCGGCGGCTGCGTGCGCGATCAGTTGCTCGGCCTGCTGCCGAAGGACTACGACGTCGCCACCGACGCGACGCCCCAATTGATCCGCGAGATCTTCGGCCGGCGCCGGACCTTGTTCGTCGGCGCCGCGTTCGGCGTCGTGACGGTCGTCGGCCCGAAGCGCGCTGGCCACGTCGAGGTGACCACTTTTCGTAGCGACGCCGCGTATAGCGACGGCCGGCACCCCGATTCGATCGCGTTCAGCACGCCGGAAGTCGACGCACAAAGGCGCGATTTCACGATCAACGGGTTGTTCTACGACCCGCTCCACGAAACCGTGATCGATTACGTCGGCGGGCAGGCCGACTTGCACACGGGGATCATCCGCGCGATCGGCGAGCCGCGTGCCCGCTTCGAGGAAGACAAGCTGCGCATGATCCGTGCCGTGCGTTTTACGGCGCGATTCGATTTCCGCCTCGATCCGGCCACTTTCGAGGCGGTGCGGCAAATGGCGCCGCAGCTCAAGGTCGTCAGCATCGAGCGCGTGATGCAGGAGCTGAAGGCCATTTTGACCGGGCCGCATCGACGGCGCGCCGTCGAATTGCTCGACGACACCGGGCTGCTCGCACAAATCCTACCCGAGGTGGCCAAATTGGCCCCTTCGGCGCAACCCGCCGGGGCTTCCGATCGCAGCGACTCTGCCTGGTCGCGCATGTTGGCTCTGCTCGAGTTGCTCGAACAGCCGAGTTTCAGCCAGTCGCTCGCCGTGCTGCTGGCCGAAACCAGTCCCGAGACAGTCGCGGCTGTTTGCCAGCGCCTGCGAACATCGACCAAAGAGCAGGAGCGCGCCGTCTGGCTGGTTCGCCACCGGGGTGCGCTGGCCGGAGCCGCCGAACGCCCCTGGTCCGAAATCCAGCCGGTCCTGGTCGCGCCGGGTGGCCGCGAACTGCTCGACGTCTACGATGCCGAGTTGCAGATCGCTGGCCGCGATCGCGCCGATTGGGAGTATTGCCGCCAGAAGCTCGAGCTCCCGCCCGAAGTTCTCGATCCGCCGCCGCTGCTGACCGGCGATCATCTGATCGCCAAAGGCGTGCCGCGCGGCAAGGTCTATAAACTATTGCTCGACCGAGCCCGCACAGCGCAGCTCGACGGTCAGACCAACAGCGAGGCCGACGCCTTGCAGTCGATCGACCGCTGGCTCGCCGAGCTCGACCCGCCCAAAACGTGAACTTCCCGTCAGACCTCTGGAAAGCCCCTTGCCATGCAAATCGTCGACCTGCTCATGCGTTGGCTGCACATTCTGGCCGCGATCACCGCGGTCGGCGGCACGCTGTTCATGACCGTGGCTCTGCATCCCGTCGTGGTGACGCTCGACGAAGCGACGCGCAAGACGATCCAGGGACAAATCCGCGGGCGCTGGGCCAAGTTTGTACACGCCGCGATTCTGGGTCTGCTCGTCAGCGGCCTCTACAACTTCTTCATGCTCGTGCGGAATTACCAGGTGCCAAGCTGGTATCACATGCTTTGGGGGATCAAGTTCCTGATCGCGCTGCTGATCTTCTTTATCGCCAGCTCGTTGCTGGGACGCAGCGCGCGGGCCGAGCGCATGCGTGCGCAAGCCGGCTTCTGGCTCGGAATGAATCTCTCCCTGGCCATCGCGGTCGTGCTGATCTCGGGCGTCCTACGACAAGCCCCCCGGACGCCCAAGGTGCCCGCACAACCCGCACCATCGGCAGTCCCCACGGCAAGTTTGGGGAGTGTTGCGACTCCGGCCCCGCGGATTTTGTCAACCGCCTCCGGCTCGATTAGGCTTGAGAGGAGTCACGCGTTCGCCGTGGTCCGGACGCGTCCTCCGCGTCTTCAGACGAGTTCTCGCCGATGGAAGATCGACGACGTGCTGTCGAAATCCTCACCGAGGCCCGCGACGCCCTGGCGCGCCGGTTGGTCGAACGTGTGATCGACTCGGAGTCGGACCTGCTCGACGAGGCCCGCGGCGAAAGCTACGGCGGCGAGATCGAGACGATCCACGATCAACTGGCAGCGCGGCTGGCCAACGTCAACTCCATGCTCGCGCAAATCCACGCGCTGCCCGAGCGAACCGCGGTGGCCGAAGGCGACGCGCTCGGCGACGTGCATCGCGTATCGACCGGCGGGGTGTCGTACGAAGTGCCCCTGCCCACTTCGACCGTCATTGCCGAGGCGCCGGCCACGATCGGCGCCGCGGTGGCCGATACGCGCACCATCGATCCGACAGCGCCGGCAGGCTTTGCCGAGTTTGCAAGGCTGATCCACGACGGCAACCAGACCGAGGCTGCCCTGACGCTCGCCGGCTTGCTCGACGTCGAACCGGCCCGTGCGGCGCGCTGTGCGGCTCATTTCAGCAATCGATACCACGCGACACCCGAGTTCCTGAAACAGGCCATGGGCCTGCGGCGCGAACTGGTCGCCGGCGGTGTCAATGGACCGCTGATGTTGCTTTGGGAATGCTTCGGGCTGCAAGGCCCCGAGGCGGTCGGCGCGCTGCAGGTCTTGCGAGCGAAACTCTCGCAGGGGATATTTCCTGCAAGCTCCTGACGCAGATTCTCAACGTCGAACCGGAAAACGCCCGTTATGGACACCAAGGCCAAGAAGCGAATCGACGTGATCCAGAAGAAGCTGCAAACCTTGCGGCAGCAGCTCAGCGGCGCCAAGAAGCAGATGGACGACCCGGAAGAAGTGCGGCGTCTCGAGCAGGAAATCGCCGGCCTCGACGCCGAGTTGGCCAAGCTCAAGGCATCGTAGGGGCCGCCCCTCAATCGCCCGCGCGTATAGGCCTGCCTCGGGGCGCCCGTGCCGGACGAATTCGCTTGACTGCACTGCGCGGGCCTGCGAAAACTGGTGCCGTCAACTGCGAATCCTCTCCCCATGCGAGTTGGCGCTGGTCGCCAGCGGAACTGCCAGTGAAGGACAACCCGCTTGGTTCTGATCGAGCCAGGTCGGCGTAAGCCATTCTTCGTCCTTCCATTTCTCCTGGGGTATCTGCCATGTGGTTCGCTGCGCGCTCGGTTCGCGTCCTATGCTCGTTGACGGTCGGTTTACTCTGTTGCTTGAACGGCATTTTCAGCCTGGGCGCTGGGCCCACCTTTCCGCTGATGAGCTATTGGGCGCCTGCCGACGGAGGCAACGGTCACGTCTACGAATATGTAAACACTCCGCTCAACTGGCAGGACGCCGCGTCAATCGCCGCGAGCCAGACGCGTTTCGGCGTCTCGGGTCACCTCGCGGTGATCGGGTCGGCCGAAGAAAACATGGTGGTACACGCCGTAGGTAGCGCCGATCCCATCTTTTCGCACGGCTGGATCGGGCTGAGTCAGCCACCCGGCAGCGGCGAGCCGACCGCCGATTTTGGCTGGATCACGGGGGAGCCACTCACCTACACCAACTGGAGCGGCGGCGAGCCCAACGACGCGGGCGACGAAGACTTTGGCACGCTTCAAACTTCCGGAACCTGGAACGACTTGAACGGCACGAATCATCCCAACGGCTACTTCGTGGAGTACGAAACAACCGACCAAGTATTCTCGTCGGACACCACGCTCAACACGTTTGGCACCAGCACGCTCGCCGTTCAAGCGTTGTTGGCAGGCGACCCGATATCGGCCCCGTTTACCTCCGAACTAACGGGGTGGCTCGATGCCCGCTTTCTCTATACGCCCGGGCCCTCTGGTCCGCAGCTCGTGGGCGTGTCGCTCCTCGACTCGCGCGCGGACGCTGACGATACACAAGGCGTCGTCGACCTGAGCCCCTTGGGCACCGTCGATTTCAGCCTCGTCGATGCGGCCGCGGCGTTGCGTCAGCCTTTCGCTCAACAGGGCGTGTTCGTGCCGATCTCACCCGACGGAAGTGCTCCGGTCGATGATTTAGTATTCCAATTCCTCGACGGTCATTTCGACTACGTGTCGCACGGCGGGTTGGCCACCTTGGTGGGGTCGGGCACCCTGGATCTGGTCGATGATTTCGTCGATTTCCGCATTGGCGATTTTTCGCCCGGCCTGCGCCTGCAGACCCAAGTGTTGCCCACGCCGGACCCGAGCCTGTGGGAAGTCGAGATGTTCGTGCCTGTCAGGTTTCGCGACCGAGTCTTTGAGGACAGCAATTTCCTCGAGATCGACGTGACGGCCGCGATCGAATTGCGCGGATTCATCCACGTGGTGCCGGAGCCCGCTGCGCACGTGCTGGCCGCCTGCGGGCTGTTGGGCCTGATCGCCGCGCGCACCTGGCGCCGGCCCCGTGCCGCGCGCAGACGCGGGTAACGGCCGAGAGACCCGAGACGGCAGACACACGCCGCCGCAAGGCCTATTGCTTGCGGATCAGCTTGTTGCCGCGATAGATGGCCACGTCGTCGACGCCATCGCCGTTGAAGTCGCCGACCACCGGCACGTCGCCCGCCTCGCCGAGTTCGATGACCAGATCGTTGGCGTCGATCTTGCCGTTGTGGTCCATGTCGATCATCCAGCGGCCGTTGCGATAGACGCCGATCTCGTCGATCCCGTCGCCGTCGAAGTCGCCGATGATCGGAATATCGCCAGGCTGGCCGAGCGAGACCAGCTCTTCCTCTATCTGCAATTGGCCGTCGCCGTTGATGTCGAGGAACCACTCGCCGCCGACGAATACGCCGATGTTGTCGATGCCGTCGCCGTTGAAGTCGCCGCTGACGGGAATGTCGCCCTTGGCGCCGTAGCGGAACACGTGGTCGATCAGGTCGCTGCGCACGTTGCCTTGCAGCGTGCGCTTCAGCGCGCGCCGACCGTCGGTGGCTTCTTCCGTCGCCGGCGGGACGTTCTTCTTGTGTCCCGTCCGCTGATTCTGAGCGTCGGGCAATCCTGGCTCGTGCCGCAGCGCTCGGGGATCGCCCTTCCAGGCCGGGCCGAAGATGCCGATGTCGGTCTTGCCGTCGCCGTCCCAATCGCCGGTCACCGGACGGTCTTCTTTGGAGCCGAGCTTGCCCCACATGTCGCCCTCGTCCCAATGGCCGTTGCCGTTGTAGTCGAGGAACCATTGGCCGTTGATGAACACGCCGATTTCACTGGTCCCGTCGCCGTCCCAGTCGCCGGTGACCGGCACCGCGCCCGCCTCGCCGAACAGGAACTCGACCGTGCTGCCCGAGGCGTCGCCCGGCAACACCCAAGTGGACTGCGTCATGTCGCGACCGACCCATTCGCCAGCGCCCATCCGCACGCTGCCCACCTGCACCAGCGCCGCGGCACCGGCGAACTCGCCGCGCGGGCTGCCGCCGTCGATGACGCTCAAGTGCCACGAGAAACCCTGCGTCGGCACGGGCAACCCGCCGCCAAACAGGAGGGTCTTCTCGAGCATGATGGTCGGCACCTGGCTGCCGATCGGCGGTCCGTTCGGCGCGGGGGCAAAGGGTGTGCCCGACACAAAGGGGGGAATCGTCGGATCAACGTCGGGGAAGAAACCTTGCGGGCGCGATTGGACGAGAACCTCGCTGAAGTTGTTCTCGACCGACTCGCCGCCGGCGGGCAGTATGATGTCCGTGATCGCGTCGAAGTTGTGATCGATGCCCTGTGGGATCAAATCGACCGGCGTCGTGGCGTTGATCGCCAACCCACCCAGACTGCCCGCGGTGTCGATGCTGTCCAGGTAACCCGAGGGCTGCGCTTCGAACACCGTATAGGTACCGGGCTTCAAGCCGGTGAATTTGTAGAAGCCGTTCGCGTCGGTCACCGCTTCAAGCGGGTTCCCGTCGGGACCGTTGATGACGATGCCCGAGGAATCGGCCAGCCGCAACACGACGCCTTGCAGCGGCCGATCGTCAGCCGTGCGTTGGCCATTGCGCTGCAGGCTCAAACCCTGCAAGCTCAAGCCGTCGGCGTTGTTCAGGTCGATCGTCGGCCCGTCCTGGAAGACGTAGCCCGAAATGGTGCCTTGCGGCATCTCGCAGAAGTTGTAGTCAAAGGCATTCGTTCCCGAGCCGAGCGGGACGAGCCCGAGGATGTTCTTCGAGACTTTCATGCCGCCGACGCTGCCGAGCGTGGCATCGCCGTCGAGATAGCCTTGCGGCTGTTCCTCTTCGACGCCGTAGGTACCGGGCAACAAATTGCTGAACGAGTAGGTCCCGTCGGCGGCCGTCAGCGTCTGGCTGATGCGATGGCCGGCCCCATCGAGCAGGTAAACCGTCACGCCGCCCAATGGGCTTTCGTTGGCATCGAGCACGCAATCGCCGTCGAGGTCGAGATACACCGTGCCGCTGATGCTGGCGGGGCGCAACTCGCCGAAGTTGTAGTTCGCGCCGGTCTGCCCCGGGCTGAGCATAGCGCCGGTGATCTTGTCGCCGGGATTGGTGGCCGTTCCGCCGGCCGTACCGGCCGCATCGACGCCGTCCCAAAACAGCAGCGGCTGATCTTCGGCCACGCCATATTTGCCCGGCGCCAGGTTCAGGAAGCAGTAGAAGCCATTGGCATCGGTGACCGTCGTCACGCCGGTCGGATTGCCCGCCGCGTCCAACAAGCGGAGCGTCACGCCGGCAATCGGCTCTTCGCCGGAGTCGAAGGTGCCGCTTTGATTGGCATCGACAAAGACGAAGCCCGCCAGCTTGGCCGGCAGGTTTTCGCAGAAATCGTAGCCGGTGGCCGCCACGCCGCCGCCCAGCACGATGTTGCGGATCGTGTCCGGCGCCTCGTGGACGCCGCCGGCCGTCCCGATCACGTCGCCGCCGTCGAAGTAGCCGCCGGGTTGATCTTCGCGGATCGAATAGACGCCGGGAGTCAGGTTCTCGAACTTGAATCGGCCGTCGGCATCGGTCAGCGTCGTCGCCACTTCGTTGCCGCCGGCATCGAGCAAATGAATCGTCACGTTGGCCAGCGGCGTTTCGCCGGCATCGAAGACACAGTCGCCGTCGAAGTCGGCGAATACGCGTCCCGCCACGCTCGCCGGCTCGAGTTCGCAGAAGTCGTAGCTCACCGCGTTGACGCCTGCGCCGAGCACGATCGACGAGATCGTATCGGGCGCGACCAGCGTCCCGCCGGCGCTGCCGACGTGATCGCCGCTGTCGAAATAGCCGGCCGGCTGCAATTCCTTGACTTGATACGTGCCCGGCGCCAGGTTCTCGAACTTGTACTGTCCCTGGGCGTCGGTCGTCGTCTCGGCGAGCTGGCTGCCCTGGGCATCGAGCAGCAGGACCGTCACGCCGGCCAGCAGCGGCTCGCCTTGATCGTAGACGCAGTCGCCATCGCGATCGGCATGCACGCGACCGGCAATGCTCGACGGCTCAACTTCGCAGAAGTCGTAATTGACGGCGTTGACGGCGGGCCCCAACGCGATCTCGGCAATCGTGTCGGGAGCCACGAGCGCACCCCCGGCGCTGCCGACGTGGTCGTCGCCGTCGAAATAGCCGGCCGGTTGTAGCTCCTTGACCTGGTACTCGCCCGGGGCGAGGTTCTCGAATTTGTATTGTCCCTGGGCGTTGGTGGTGGTCGAGGCGACCTGGTTGCCCTCGGCATCGAGCAACAAGATCGTCACGCCCGCCAACAGCGGCTCGCCGGGATCGTATTCACAGTCGCCATCGCGGTCGGCAATCACGCGGCCGGCAATGCTCGATGGCTCCAATTCGCAGAAGTCGTAATTCACCGCGTGGGTACCCGAGGTCAGCAGGACCTGGGTGATCTTGTCGTTTTGCAGGTTTCCACCGGCGCTGCCGGCGTGGTCGCCGCTGTCGAAGTAGCCGGCCGGCTGCACCTCTTCGACGCCATAGACGCCGGGGGCCAGGCCCGCGAATTCGTACCGGCCCTCGGAGTCGGTCGTGGTGCTGTCGATGCGGACGCCTTGCGAATCGAGCAGGTAGATCGTCACTCCGGCCAGCGTCGGCTCACCGGCGTCCAGTTCGCAATCGCCGTCACGGTCGGCATGCACGCGGCCGCTAATGCTGACCGGCAGCAACTCGCCGAAATCGTAGTTGATGCCGTTCTGCCCGCCGACCAGAGTGATCCCGGCAATCTGGTCTCCCGGCTGAGGATCGGCCGCACCGCCCGCCGAGCCCGGCGCGTCTTTGCCGTCGAAGTAGCCGGCCGGGTGCAATTCGCGAACGCGGTAGTTGCCCGGCATCAGGTTGCCGATGCTCCACGAGCCGTCGGCCAGCGTTTGCGTCGTGAGCGGCGCCGGCAGCGGGCCCGAATTGGGCAGCAGCTGCACCTCGATCGTGACGCCGGCAATCGGCTGCTCGCCGGGATCGCGGACCCCGTCGTCGTCGGCATCATGGTAGACATGGCCTGCGATCGAGGCGGGCAGCGTCTCGGCAAAATCGTTGTGGATGCTGTCGTCGCCGCCCAGGAGCTGGATATCGGTGACAACGTCGGTCGAGAAGACTGTGCCGCGGACGATGCCATCGACCGTGCCCGCCTTGGCACCGACGCTGAAATAGCCGACCGGCTGCGTTTCGACGACGCGATACTCGCCGGGCAGCAAACCGTCGAACTTATACTCGCCCTGGGCGTTGGTCTGCGTGGTCTTGCCGGTCGCCACCCACGAGTTGCCGTCGCGCTGCAGCAGCGCGATGGTCACGCCGGCGATGCCGCTGTCGCCGCCGTCGAGGTTGTTGTTGGCGTTCAGGTCGTTGAACACCTTGCCGGCGATCGTAATCGGCAGCGGCGTCATTTCGCCTTGCCAATGCGTGCCGGCGGTGCGCACTTCCTGGCCTTCTGTTTCCGGCGGCACATAGTTGTCCGGCGGCAGGTTGAGCCCCGTGCCCGACAAGTTGTAGAAGTCGAAAAACGTCGAGGTGTCGGTCAGGTCGAAGTAGTGCGGGGCGGCAAAGGTCGCGGTAAGTTTGCTGCCTTCAAACTCCTCACCTTCGACGACGGCGCTGGCGCTGTCGTTGAAGAAGCCCTGCTCGTCGAAATCGAGGCTGATGATCAGTTTTTCGCCGGCGTCAAAGCCGGTGAAATCGAAGATCAACTTCTGGCCGCCGTCGGACAGTTGCGCGTTGACGCTGCCGATACCGGTCTGCGAGACAACCTGGAAGCCGATCGCGGCAAATACGCCCTTGCCGCCGGCAGAGATATCAATGAACGGATCGCCCTGCGTCAGACCGTCGCCAGCCTTGTCGGTGTCGATCACCAGGTGCGTCAGTTGTGCACCGGCCGGGCCACCGTTGAAGGTGATCTCGATCCGATCGGAAGCCAGGTCTTGGCCGCTCGCCTCCTCGTAGTAGACCGCACCCACGTGCAGGTCGGCCGCCATGAGCGCGCGCGTCTCGAGACTTTCGATCCCGCACCAGCGGAGCAACCGCCGCTTCAGGCTGAGCTTGGGCGCCGGCGCTGAGCGGTGTGCCGAGTCGCGACGGTAACGCTTACGTGCGTGGGCCACGATGTACCTCCGTGATAACGCTGTCCAGCAGGGCGTACCCCTGCACGCCGTCAAGCCGCTTGGGCGGCGCTTGAGCAGCGCGAGGCCCTTGGTGCTATTGGGTGTCGCGGCGAGCGCCTGGCTTCCGAGCCGTGGCTGCAGCGCCGCCGGTAAGATTCCAGATCCGTAATGTGGTGTCGTAGCTGCCCGAGACGAGGGCACCTTGATCGACGTTGCAGGCGAGCGCCGCGACGGTGCCGTCGTGACCGACCAGGCGGGCCACTTCTCGGCGGCTGTCGAGGTCCCAAAGCTGAATCCGATTGTCGGTGCCGCCGGTCGCGATCTGGCGCGGCCCACACCAGGCGAGCGAGCGCACCTGACCGGGCAAGTGCACCAACTCGGCGACCTCGGCGCCGTTGTCGACGCGCGAGATGCGAATCACCTCGTCGGCGCCGGCGCTGACTAACTCCTGACCGTCGGCCGAGAAGCTCAGCACGTGAATCCGCCGATCGTGCGCGGCAAAATCGCGCAGCGGCGACCCGGCCACGGCGTCGAACAGCGCGATCCGCCCGTCACGGCCGCCCGCCGCGAGCGTCCGGCCGTCGGGCGCGAAGGCTAGCGTGCGGACGTCGGGGCACGTCGCGGTCAATTCGTTGATCATTTCGCCCGTCAGCGGTTTGTAGAGGCGGATGGCCTCCTCGAAGCCCGCCGCGGCCACGATCTGGCCGTCGCGACTCAACGCCAGGGCATAGATCACCTGCGGATGGCGCGGCAGCGCGCGAATCATGTCCCCGCTGGCCAGGTCCCAGACGCGGATGCGCCGGTCGTCGCCCGCGGTCAGCAAGTGTTTCTGATCTGGATGAAACACGGCGGCGCGGACCCAGTCGGTATGTCCGCGCAGGATTTGTTGGACGCTCCCGTCGCTCGTCCGCCAGATGCGCACCAGGTGATCGTCGCCCGCCGTCGCGGCCAGCTGCGCATTGGCCGAAATGGCCACGGCCGACACCACGGGGGCCGTGTTGCGATCGGCCGCGGTCGGCATGCGGAGCACCCGCGCGGCTTCGATTGTCGGGGGCGATTGCGCCCCCGCGGGCGTCGCGAGACCCAAGGCCAGAACCACTCCAGCGATCAGCGTCCTGACGGCAAGCTTCACGTTAGGCATCCTTCCCGCTGTGCGCACTTGTCGTGGCATGGCCCGCCTTGAAACTGCCCATTTACGCCGGTGCTATCACACCCAGCGCAGCAACAGGCGCAACGAGGGCCATCCTGCTTCCTGTATCGGACAGGCCCGGGCGAAGCCCGAAGCGGAATTGCCACTCAACGCGAGAATAGGCGTGACAGGGCTTATGCCGAAGCAAGCGAATGACGAAGCTGCCGCGACCAGTGAAACTGCGCAAGCTCACTGGCGCGCCGCACCGGCCTCGGGCAGACTGCAGACGCGTGCGCGCCGCGCGGTGGCGGGCCACGCAAGGGCGCGATCTACGACGACATCACGCGCACCTGGATGCCGAGCGTTTGGGCTAGCGCCACCATCTCGCCAAAGATGTCGCCGTAGGCCACGGCGATATGGTTGCTTTGGTAATGGGCCATGACGGTCTCCATCGAGCAACCCAGATCGGCCGCCATGAAAGGCCATTGGCGGGTGGTGCCATTCCACCAGGCATCGCGCACCTTCGGCGGCAGCTTGACGACTTCGCCGCGGCCAATGTCCATCCAGAGCTTGTCCTGCTTGAGATAGACGCGCGTCCAGGTCATGTCGCCGGGCAGGCTTTCGCCGGCAAACGTGCCGCCGGGCACGGGGAAATAGCCCTTCGGCTGGCGATAGCTGTGCACGCCGGCCAGCGACTTCGGATCGTGGTTGAAGGCATACGCACCGCACGAGCCGCTGTTGAGCAGCACCCAGAGGAATCGCCCCTTGTGCACCGCGCCCCAGCGCACGTCGTGAAACATCACGCCCGGGTGCAAGCACTTCTTCTTCAAGACGCGCTTCATCAACTCCATGGGCACGAGGTTGCCCTGGTCGGCCTCGGTCGAGGTGGCCACGACGTCGCCATTGCCTTCGGGGCGGGCCGTGCTGTTGAGCAGCCCCTCGCAGAAATCGCTCGGCGGTAGCAACGGCAACAGGCCCAGTTGATACTGCCAGCCGACGCAATCGGCCGCGAACTCGTCGACCAGATCGAGCACGGTAAGATACATCCGCAACTGCTCGCGGGTCGCCTCGGGCGTGAAATCCTCGGCGCCGGCCTCGCGCCAGTGGAATTTCACTCCCTTCTCGATGACGAACTTGTAGGCGTCCTCGATGCGCCGCTCGGCAATGAACTTGCCGCGGCTGATCAGCCAGGCCTGGTCGACCTTGTGCTCGGTGAAGCCGATGCGGTTGAGCAATCGCGGTCCGAAATAGCCGTTGATCATGCCCATCGAGGTATCGCCGAGCATCAGCGCCAAGATGCGCCGTTCGCGAATCTCGCGCGCCACTTCGTCGGCAATCTTGGCCGCCTCGGCGGAGACCGGGGCGCTATAGTGCAGCTCGTCTTCGCCGTAGACCACGCGGCCGCTGGAGCACCACTCGTCCAGACGCTGCATGAACCGCTTGTCCTTGGTCCAGTCCGGGGCATCGGTCCAGATGCGCGAATGCGCCCGGTTGACGCTCTCCAGGCAAGCGCTCGTGTTGAGCAGCGCGACGAGGCCGGGCCATTGGCCGGAGAAATTCGACGCCAACAGCAGCGGGTTTTCCTTGCCAACCACGCCGTCGCAGGTGTGGGGGCCATAAGTCCAATGGCAGAAGACGCCAACCAACGGGTCGTCGATCGGACCCAGCTTGGTGATGGCTTCATGCGGCTTGCGCAGGAATCCCTTCACGACGTAGGGCTTGCGGCCCAGCTTGCGCAATGCCGCCGCGAGCTGCTCGGTGGTTTCTTTCACCTGCGGCAGGGCGAGCTGATTCGGTTCGGCGCGATAATCGCCGGGCCAGAAAATGGCGACGCTTTTCGACATGGAGGATTCACCCAACGAGTCCGGATCTATAGAGGGCAGACGGCCGATGGCCGATTGCGCGGTCGCGCAATGGGCAATCGGAAACCTGCCGCGATCGGGTGAAGCCTCGACCGGACGTTCGGCGAGATTCTAACGCCGGGGCGGCCGGTTGTCGAAGGCCTCCGCCGCGCGGAACGCCAAGGCCACCGCGCGGCAGCCGCCCGGCATCGGGCCCGACTACCGCTTCTCGATCGGCAAGAAATCGCGCGTGACAGGGCCGGTGTAAATCTGTCGCGGGCGACAGATCTTCTTGCCCGGCGAGGCGTGCATCTCCAGCCAATGGGCGATCCAGCCCGGCAGGCGTCCGATGGCGAACAAGACCGTGAACATTTGCACGGGGATGCCCATCGCACGGTAGATCACGCCCGAGTAGAAATCGACGTTCGGGTAGAGTTTGCGTTCGATGAAATAAGGATCGCTGAGCGCGACTTCCTCGAGTTCCTTGGCGATGTCGAAGATCGGATCGTGCGTATGCAGCTTGCTCAGCAGGCGGTCGCACGTCCGCTTGATGATCGTGGCGCGGGGATCGTAGTTCTTGTACACGCGGTGGCCAAAACCCATCAACCGGAACGAGCTGTTGCGGTCCTTGGCCATGTCGATGTACTTGCCGACGTTGCCGCCGTCGGCCTGAATGGCCTCGAGCATCTCGACGCAGGCCTGGTTCGCCCCGCCGTGCAGGGGCCCCCATAGGGCGCAAATGCCGGCGGAAATCGAGGCGAACAGGTTGGCGTCGCTCGAGCCGACCATGCGCACCGTTGACGTGCTGCAGTTCTGCTCGTGATCGGCATGCACGATCAACAACAAGTTGAGCGCGTCGACAAAATCCGGGTCGATTTTGTAGGGCTCCGTCGGCACCGCGAACATCATCTGCAAGAAGTTTTCGCAGTAATCGAGGCTGTTCATCGGGTAGATGAACGGCTGGCCGATCGATTTCTTGTAGCTGAACGCGGCGATCGTCGGCAGCTTGGCCATCAGGCGATAGATCGAGGTCTCAACCTGTCGTGGATCGCGCGGATTCAGAAAGTCCTGGTAGAAGGTCGACAGCGCCGCCACGACCGAGCCCAGGATCGCCATGGGATGGGCATCGCGGGGAAAGCCGTTGTAGAACGAGCGCATGTCCTCGTGCAGCATCGTGTGCCGCTTGAGCGATTCGCGGAACTTGTCCAACTGCTCCACCGTCGGCAACTCGCCGTACATCAGCAGGTAGCTGACTTCGAGAAAGTCGCACTGCTCGGCCAGCACCTCGATCGGATAGCCGCGATAACGCAGGATGCCCTGCTCGCCGTCGAGAAAGGTGATATTGCTCGTTGTCGCCCCGGTGTTGACGTAGCCTTCGTCGAGGGTGATGTAACCGGTTTGGCCCCGCAGCTTCGAGACGTCGACCGCCATCTCCCCCTCGGAGCCTTTGAGGACGGGGAGTTCGACTTCTCGTTGACCAAGTTTCAGTACCGCGGCCTCGCCCATCGAGGTCTCCCTTTCAGCGACCGACGCCATGTTCCCGGCTCTCCTGCGCACCACTGCCGCGACAGCCCGGCGTAAAGCTCGCAGTGTAGCGAGCGTACCTTAGCTCGACAAATCATAGGCTTTTCATACCGACCAGTGAGAAGTGCGCCGCTGCCGGTACGTCGAGCGCCGCCGCCCCCGGGGGGCATCGGCGCTACTCGGCCGCATGCCGCGGCCGGCGCCGCCGCTACGACTGGCACGATCGGCTGGCTTCCCGCAGCAGATCGCTGTACGAGGCGGCGACCTGCTGTCGTGACGTCAACTGAAATCGCTCGGAGAGCAGCGCAACCTGCCGCAGTCCGGCCTCGATCGGCTCGTCCGGCTGCAAAACGGCCTCGAATTCCAAGAAGCTCCCCAGGCCGCGCACTTCGTCAAGGTGAATCCGCACCTGCTCGAATAGGAACACCTCGCGTTGCTTATCGACCTCGACCAATACGCCGCACGCCTCGGCAAGTGCTGCGCGCAGTCCCGCACAGTCGCACACCTCGACGAGTCGGTATTCGCTCGTCTTTGCCGCTGTTTGGTCGGGACGCGAGTACCAGATCAACTGACCAGTCGCCTGGTCGATCTCGCGCAGCTTGAGCCGCCCTTGGGCCACGCGAAAGTACGTATCCACCTGGCGCTGCGTGCCGAGAAGCTGGGTCGCCAGTTCGCAGGCGATTCGGCGAGCAGCTGCCAGGTCGTCGAGTCGCGCTTTGAGCTCGACGTTGCGCCGCACAGGAGCCAAGTCGGACGGCGTCGACATCGCGCACCCGTGTCGTTCTTAACGCTCGTTCAGGAAACCACGCCGAGGATGGCACGACAAAAATCGGGCAAGTCGTCGGGCTTGCGGCTCGACACGAAGTGCCGGTCGACCACCACGGGAGCGTCCTCCCAATGCGCGCCGGCATTGATCAAATCGTCTTTAATCCCCAGGGAGCCGGTCACCCGGACTCCTCGATAAACCCCCGCCGAGATGGCGATCCAACCACCGTGGCAAATGGCGGCGACCAGTTTGGCGGCCTGGTCCATCGAGCGGACGATATTCAGCACCTGGGCGTCGCGTCGCAGCTTGTCGGGCATGAACCCGCCGGGCAACACCACGCCGTGAAAGTCGCCGGCTTCCATATCGGCGATCGCGGCGTCGGCGACGCAAGGGTAGCCGTGTTTGCCCAAGTACTTGTGGCCCGCCTTGGGGCCCGCGACCGTGATGGCCGCACCGGCCTCGATCAGTCTCAGCCGCGGATACCACAACTCCAGGTCTTCGTAGACCTCGTCGACAAAGAACAGGAAGCGTTTTCCCGCCAAGGGCAGCGGTACCATCTTGCTCGGCTCCCGGTTAAAGACTTTGCAGGTACTCAATCAAATCGGCGCGCTCCTCGGGGGTCAAGGCGCGCTGACCGCCTACCTGCTCGGGAGCATGAGGGCCCGTTAGCAGCTCTTGGAGCGATCTTGCCCGGCCGTCGTGCAACCAACGCGCACGCTGGGCCACGCCGATGAGGACCGGCGTGTTGAAGCCCTGGTACTTGTCGCCCGGCGATCCCGTGCCCACGTCGTGCACCTCCTCGTCAGACAGGTACGGACCTCGATGACATTGGGCACAGCCCGCGACTTCGCCGGCAAAAATTGCCTGGCCGCGCGCCGCGGCGGGAGTCAGGCGGCCTTCCGCGTCGAGCGCGCCGCTGGGCGGGGCCGGCCGGAGTGTTTCGAGGTAGGCGGCCAGCGCGGTCACGTCCTCGTCGGTGGGCTGCGGCCCGAGCATGGTGTCGTCGAGCGACTTGCGCAGCGCCGCCGGGAAGTCATGCTGCCAGCCGTGCCAGGTCCAGGGCCCGGTTCTTGTCACGTCGAACAGCGGCTTGACCGTCTTGAAGGTGCCATGGAACTGTCCGTCGTTGGTCGTGTCCATCGTGAGGAGGTTTGTACCTCCTTCATAGTGACAGGTATGACAGCTATACCACTGATCGAGACTGCGGCGGCCATCGAAGAAAATCGCTTCGCCGAGCCGAGCCAGGCTCGGCTCGGTGGGACCTCCCAAGCGAATCTCGCGCACGACGCGCCGCTCGACCAGGTCGACCTCTTGCAATGCGTCGAGCAAGGCATTGGCCACCCACGCGCGGCGGCCATCGGCCGCGACGCGTACTGCCAGGGGGCGGCCACCGAGCTCGACTCGCGCGAAACGCTCGCCATCGGCCAACAGCTCGGGATCGATGTGATCGCCCGGTCCGCCGTAGTCCTTCCAGGGCAGTCCTTCGGCCCGGTAGATCAGCAATTCGTGCGACCCCGAAGCTGTGGCGACGATCCACTGCTCATCGGGAGTCAGATCGATGCCGAACGGGTCGGCGACGGCGCGACCAGGCGGATCGAGCGAAAGGGCCTCGCGACGATGATGTTCGTCGAGCCTGACGCGGGCAATTCGGCTCGCCAGCACCCAGCCCAAACGAATGTTGGATTGCGTGATGGGATTATTGCGATAGACCACCCACGGAAAGTAGACATGGCGGCCATCGTGCGACGCGCGCATGTGGCCGAAGTTGAGCCCCAGGAAGTTCTCGCGAAACAGCACTTGTTGCGTGGCCACGTCGACGACGGCGATGCCCCCTTCGCCCGACAGTCCCACGGCCAGCCGATCGCCGTCGGGATTCATCGCCAGGTAGCGTGGCCAGCGACCGACCGGAATCTGGCCGGTCCGCGCCATGGTGGCGGTATCGATCACCGCGATCTGAGCGGCTGCCACCTGGGCGACGTAGGCTGTCTTGCCGTCCGGGCTGAATGCCAGTCCATGGGGCTCGCCGCCAATCGAGACACGGGCTTGCACGGCGAGGCGAAGTCCATCGCATGTGAGCCGGATCACTTCACCGCCATGGGCCGTCGTCACCCACGGCTCGCCGGCGGGCGACAGCATGATGGCGGAGGGCCGGCGGCCAACCGAACATTCGTCGAGCACCGTGCCGGTACCGAGAGCGACGAGCGATACGCTGTTTGAGGATTGATTGACCACGACGGCCAGGCGGCCTTGATCGAGCAATTGGAGATCGACGGGTGAACGAAACCGTTGGGTGGCATCATCTCCGACTACATTCGCAGGAAAGGTGAAACACAAGACATATACAATGAGCCTGGTAGGAAAAGGCTTGCCCAAGCCGGTCTTGCGATTTGCAGGTTTTGCAATCGAGTCGCATAATGCCGCGTCCGAGGCTTGGGGGCTCTGCCAGGGGCGGGGCTTCAAGGCTGGAGGTTGCGGACTGCGATGGGCTCGGCTCTTTGCTCGCTCGGTGCCGCCTGGGCACGTGACCTCAACCGGCGTAACCGCACACAGGGTTGTTGGCGGATTAGGCTGGAAGTCTGACAATTCCTCCCCGCGAACGGCCTGGCCATCGCGAGTGCCCGAATCGTGCGGGGGGTAACTCTGTCCATGCCTGGTCGTTCGGGCGAGCGTGGGTTCAGGAATCGGTCGAAGGAATCGCGGCGAATGGATGACGGGATTCATAGACGTGACGAGGGCCTGGCCAGTTGGCTGCTGCCGACCTTGGTGGCTTGGCTGCTGACCTTTGTCGCCTTTGGGTTCGTTTGGGCGGAGCACGATCGCGAGACGCGCGCACAGCTCGAAATGCTGCGCAACGATCTGGCTTGGGTCCACAACACGCTTGTCGATGGACTCGAGGCCCACGAGGCGTTCGTAGACATTGTAGCCGACCGCATTCTCGACCTGGGCGACGGCGCACCGGGCCTCGTCGCGCAATGCGAAAAGTACGTCCAGGCTCATCCCGCGCTGCTGCGGCTTCAATGGCATGATGCGCAGGGTCTCCGCCGCAGGATCGTGCCCCAGCAAGGGTCCGAAAGTCTGCTGGACCGGCCGCTCGAATCGGCGGTCGCCCTCGCAGCCATGCGCCAATCGCAGCAATCGCGGATGGCAACATTCTCCCCGATTGTCGGGCTGGCGACCGGCGAAACGGGCTTCTATCTCTTCCGGCCCGTGTTCCGTGGCGAAGAGCTGCACGGCACACTGGCCGCCATATTTTCCCTGAACACCCAGATCGCGGACACGGTGCCGAGCAGCACGCTCGATCGGCGGGGGCTGCGCTTTGTGCAAGGCAACGAAGTCGTGTTCCAAACGGCCGCGGCGGTCGCGCCCCCCAACATCTTTGGCTTGAGCCTGCGCGACGCCGGTTTGCCCAGCGAGGTGCTGATTGTTGACCGCCAACCGAGTTCGACCGGCCTGAGCAACGGCCAATGGGGCACCATCGCCGTGTTGTCGATGGGTGCTGGATTGGTGACCTGGATGGCCCAACGCGCCACTACCTTGAGACGACAGCACCTGCGCACGCTGCGAGTCAATTTCGCCGCCGTCGAGCAATCGCACGAAGCCGTGCTGATCACCCGCCGACGGCCGCACCAGGACGGAGCGGCGATCGATTATTTGAACCCTGCATTTACCGCGCTCACCGGCTTCACTGCCCAAGATCTCGACGGCCGGCCTTTACGAGATCTGGCCAGGTCGCTTGGCCAAGAGTTCCTGGCCGCCGCGCAGCGGGCGCTCGCGACCGGTCGCGGGGCGTATTGCGAGATTACCGGCACTCGGAAAGACGGAGCGCCCTTGCTGGCTGACGCAAGTGTATCTCCCGTGCGCGTGGCTGGGACTAATGTAACTCATTTAATTGTCAGCTTGCGCGATATACGGTCGCGCCGCGCGGCCGAGGCCGCGCTGCGGCAAGCCGGCGAACGCATACGTGATCTCTACGACCAGGCCCCCTGTGGTTACCATTCGCTCGACGAAAACGGAACGATCGTCGAGATTAATCGGACGGCTCTGGAATGGCTCGGTTATTCGCGCGACGAAGTCGTGGGCCGCATGCACATCAGCCAGATCGCGGCGGAGCCCGCGGAACGGGTCCGTGAACGGTTTGAGCGCATGAAACAGCAAGGCTACCTCAAGGACGTCGAGATCGACCTTCGCCGCCGCGATGGCACGACGTTTCCCGCGTTGCTCAATGTCGCGGCGACCTACAACGATCAGGGCAAGTTTGTCATGACGCGATCGACATATGTCGATCTCAGCGAACGCAAAGCGGCGGAAATGAAGCTCCGTCAGTCCGACCGCCTGGTGGCCCTCGGCACGCTGGCCGCCGGCATCGCCCACGAAATCAACAACCCGGTCGGCACGATTCAGCTCGCCGCCGAGCTGGCCTTGGGCGCATCGAACGAGTTGATCGAGACCCCGCGGTTGCAGCAGGCCTTGGAACAAATCGTGCAAGATGCCAAGCGCTGCGGCCGGATCGTGCGCGGGTTGCTGCGATTTGCGCGCGAAGGCAACCTCCAACCTCGCCCGGCCGAATGCAACGAGTTGGTGCGTTCGGCCGTCGGGCTGGTCCGCGAATACGGGGCCAGCCGTGGCGTGCTGATCGTGGCCGAGCTGGCCGAGAACCTGCCACCTGTGCGGGTCCAAGAGACCGAGATGGAGCAGGTGCTGGTCAATTTGCTCCGCAATGCGATCGAGGCCAGCCCGCGCGAATCGCAGGTCACCGTCCGGACGCGCGCCGACAAAGATGCGGTGGTGCTGGCCGTTTGCGATCGCGGTCGCGGTATGAACGACGAGCAGCGCAACAGGATCTTCGACCCGTTCTATTCGACCCGCAGCCACGAAGGCGGCACCGGCTTGGGACTCAGCCTGGTGCACGGCATCGTACTCGCCCATGGCGGCAGCATCGGCGTGCAGTCGGCGCCGGGCGAAGGCACCACGATCGAAGTTTGCTTGCCCCGCGAGATGGAACACGACACGGGGACCCAGCCGGAGGGCTCAAAATGAAACGCATCCTGGTCGTGGACGATGAAGAGGGATATTGCCGTCATCTGCAGCAGGCCTTGGCCGAGAGCGGATATACCGTGCAGATCGCGCACAACGGCAGTGAGGCGCTGAAGATCGACGCGCGCCTGCTCGACGTGCTGGTGACCGACTGGCGGCTGGGTGTGGGGCCCGACGGACTCGATGTCGCGCGTCAGATGCAGTCGATCAACCCCCAGTTGCGCGTCGTGATCATGACCGGTTATTCGGCCCACGACATGAACCCTGAGCTGGCGGTCTTGAAAACGCTGAAGATTCTTGAGAAACCATTCTCGTTGACGGACCTGGCGCAAGCGCTGCAATGAGGATCGGCGGCGAGCGCCTGTGGCCCGCCGCTGCAGACTGCTACCGCTCGACGAGCCCGGCCCGCTGGCCCGGCGTCGGAACTCGAACCCTCGCCCTATCGCGTGCCCGAACCCGGTTTCCTGATGTTGACGTGCCAGCGCGGCGCCGAGGGCGCCGTCAAGCACGAATTGGCCGCGCGCTATCCGCACTTGCGATTGTCGTTCTCGCGGCCCGGGTTTCTGACCTTCAAGCTGCCGGCTGAGCACTCGCTGCCCGACGATTTTGCCCTGGCAAGCGTGTTTGCACGCACCAACGTCTTCTCGCTCGGGCGCGCCGAAGGCGACGACGACCAGCTGCGCGCCGCGACGGCCTGGGCCAAGGTGGCCGACCTGGAAATTGCCGCCGTGCACGTGTGGCAACGCGATCTGGCCGAGCCGGGCGCTCAGGGCTACGAACCGGCACCGACCGAGTTGGCCGACGCGGTGCATCGCCAGTTGCTCTCCGCCCGCCCACCAGGCGCGCGCGGCACGGAACCGCCTGCCGATCAGCACGAGCCGCTGGCCAAAGGCATGCTCGTGCTCGACTGTATCCTGGTCGAACCCGCCGAATGGTGGTGCGGTTTTCATCGCACGGGACGGGGCGCGTCGCGCACCCCGGGCGGTCTGCGGCGTTATGAATTGCCGCCCACGGCTGTGTCGCGCGCCTACCTCAAAATGGTCGAAGGGTTGCGCTGGTCGCGGCTGCCGGTGCGCTCCGGCCAGGTGGTCGTAGAGATCGGCAGCGCACCGGGCGGGTCGAGCCAGGCCTTGCTCGACCGCGGGCTGCGGGTGATCGGTGTCGATCCGGCCGCCATGCACCCCGACGTGCTTGCGCAGCCGAATTTTCGGCATCTGCAACTGCGCGGGGCGGAAATCCCCAAGCGCGAGCTGCGCGAAGTCCGCTGGCTGACGGCCGACCTGAACGTCGCCCCGCAATACACGCTCGACACCGTCGAGTCGATCGTCACCAATGCCCGCGTCAACATTCGCGGGCTGTTGCTGACGCTCAAGTTGCTCGACTGGTCGCTGGCCGCCGAGCTACCGGCTTACCTCGAGCGCATTCGCGGTTGGGGATTTGCCGACGTCCGCGCGCGGCAGTTGCAGATGAATCGCCAAGAGGTCTGCGTGGCGGCCTTGCGCCGCGCCCCGCGCGACTACAGCCGTCGTAGTGCACCGGCATAAAAGGAGCGCAAACCCGCGGGCGTGGCCAAGACCAACGCGCCATCCAGGGCGACGCCGCGGCACACGCCCGTCACCGTGCCCTGGCCGAGTTCCAGCGTCACCACCTCGCCATGCTGCAAGCACAGCTCGTCGCATTGTCGGCCCAGTGCCGCGGGGTCCCGAGCCAATTGTTCGTAGCGTCGTTGGCACGCCTGCAAGACCTGGATCAGCAGCTCCACACGATCGAATTCGCGGCCGGCCAGGTCGCACATCGTGGCGACGATCGCCTGGAGCTCCTGCGGGGCGTCGCCGGAGCGGTTGTTCACGTTCAGCCCGAACCCGGCGATTTGTCGTCCGTCGGGCAGGCCCTCGAGCAAGATGCCGGCGATCTTGCGGCCCGCCGCATAGACGTCGTTGGGCCAGTGTAAGCCGACGAGCTGCCCCGGCAACTGAGCGGAGACCACGTCGACCAGCGCCACGCCGGTCGCCAGCGACAGCCGCGGGTGCAGTTCGCGCGCCAGGCCGAATCGGGCCGGGTCGAACAACAAGCTCGCTGCCAGCGCGCCGCGGCCAGTCCACCACCGATTCCCGCCGCGGCCCCGTCCTTGGGTCTGCTGATCGGCCACGATGAGCACGGGCTCACCAAGGGCTGAGACCGACGAGGCCCATTGGCGCGCACGGTCGTTGGTCGAGCCGATTTCGTCGTGCCATTCGACATGCGCCACGAACGATTCGGCCAGGAGGCGCTGCGCCGCTTCCTGGTCAAGCATCGCGCGGCTGCTTGTCGGGGTGCAGATAGATAAAACTCTTGCCGAGCCGGCCGCCATAGTTCCCGGCCGAGATGCGGACCAGCCCCGGCGTCTCGACGCTGGCGCGCAGCGCGGCTTGCGTCGCGGCGACGATCGTGGGCAAGTCGCGGCCGTTGATGATGATCTCCATGATCGAACCGACGCCCGGCGGCACGCGGGAATCGTCGCCCAATTGCTCGCGCAGCGTCGGGCAGTAGTTGTGATAGGTGCTGGCGATCGAAAACGAGTAGCGGCTGCCGGCCTTCGAGCCGCTCGCGGCGATCCCGCCAGGAAACGGCATGATGACTCCCGGCGTGTCTGCGACCGCCGCAACGCCGCGTTCGGCGGCTGCCAAGGCTGCGTCCAGACTTTGACCCAGGTACCAGATATTGCCGCCCATCAGTCCGTCGCGAAACCCGAACCGCCGGTCGAGAATGAACTCGCCTCCGAGGATCGGGATGACCCACACTTTGCGGCCGTGCCGCTGGTCACGGTATTGATAGCCGTCGCCGAAGAACGCGATCTTCCGCCCCAGCTTGAAATAGGGCTCGGTGTCGAGCAGGTTGAAGCAGCTCGCCGTCGGGCACGTGAGCACGTTCTGGCTCAGCCGCACCAGCAGCAACCGCTCGAGATGCTCGACGCGGTCCTTGCGAAATCGCGGCACGTGAAACTGCACGATGGCCCCCGGCCGGCCGTCGGGCGTGGCGAACGCAGGATCGCCGCCGGGGCCCACGTAGCGGTCGAGCCCCGCCTCGCAGTCGCAGAGGATCGTGCTCGAGGCATTGCCCGTGGCTGCCCGCACGGCCTCGTCCAGCCAGCGCCGATCGCGGGCCGTGATCAGCACTTCGGCAAAGATGCTGCGAAACGCTTCCGCGTAGGTATCGTCGATTTCGGCGCGCTGAGCGACGCTCATGCTCGTCCCCGGCCGGCGTACTCAGCCGCTTCGGTCAGGATGAGATCCATGAAGACGTCATGGGAAGCAGTCGGAATCTCGTCGAACAACTGGCATTCGAACGCCAGTGCTACCAGCGGCGCATCGGGGCGGGCGTGTTCGAGCAGCTTGTCGTAGTACCCTTTGCCGTGGCCCATCCGCGCCCCTCGCCGGTCGAAGGCCACGCCGGGCACCATCACGATGTCGAGCTCTTCGATCGGCACCTGTTTTTCCGGCAGCGAGCGCAATTCGGCCCGCGGCTCGAGGATCTTGTACATCCCGACCGCCAGCTCGTTCATGTCGGTCAGGTGGAACAGCTCCAACTCCCCCTGGTCGTTGCACCAAGGGACCACGATCCGCTTGCCGTGGGTCAGCGCGGCGGGCAGGTGCTGCCGCGTGCGGACCTCGGTCCGCACGTCGACGTAGAACATCGCGGTCCGTGCCCGCTGATAGGCCGGCAAGGCCAGGAATCGCTCGCAGATGACTGCGCTCAGCTCGTCTTTGTTCTCTTGCTCGCGGCGACGGGCGTGCGCCTGCTCGCGAATGGCCGTCTTGCGGGCCTGAACGTCGCTCACATCCGGTGTGTTCATCGGGGCCTCGACTCCAGAAAGCGCCGGCGAACGCCGCACGCTGGCACAAGGCCGCTATCGTACCGAATCGCGCCTGGAAGACAACGAGCCGTGGCTCGACAGTCGCCGCGCGAGCGCGTTGCTGGCGCCCCAACGGGCCGATCGACCTTGACCCATTTTCCGGCCCCGGATAAGAACCTTCGCCCGGAACCCTCCAGGTGCCTTGATGCAGTTGCTAGCGGCGTGGCGTTCAAAGAGCTCGGTACGCCTTCGGGCCGGATTCTTCGCGGCTTGGAGTTGTGTGGCATTGTCGCCCTGCGCGAATGCCCAACGCGTGACGTTTCCCTCGCCCGTGGCCGAGGCGCCGGGCACCCCGGCACCCTACGCGCCGCCTTACGCGCAGCAATACGCGCCGCCCGGAACACCGCAGTATCTGCCGCCAGGCACCCCGCCGACCTATACGCCGCCCGGAGCGACGCTCCCGGGCACGATCCAGGCACCGACGCCGCAGTGGGACATCTACGGCGACCCGGCGCTGCAACCGCCGACCTTGGCGCCGCAGCAGAACTATTTCACGCAGCCCAGTAGCTGGCTGCCGGCCAGCGCGACGAAGTTCCTGCAAGAAATTCGCATCCAGCAGACCTATATCTACGGCAACGGCGGTCTCGACGTCGAAATGAACGACACGGACCTGGCCGCCACGTTTGCGGTTCCGCTGTTCGGCGCACCGCAGCCGTTCTTGATTACGCCCGGCTTTTCACTCCACCTTTGGGACGGCCCGGAAACGCCGCCCGGCGGTGGTCCCGACCTGCCTGCGCAGATCTACGACGCCTACCTCGATACGGCCTGGCGGCCGCAGTTCAGTCCCACCGTCGGCGCCGATCTGGGCTTTCGCATCGGGGCCTATACCGACTTCTCCTATTTCGACAATCACAGCATGCGATTCCTGGGCCGGGGCCTCGGCGTGCTCACGCTCAACCAGGCCTGGCAGCTGACGGCCGGTATCGTCTACCTCGATCGCAACAACGTCAAACTCCTGCCGGCCGGCGGCGTGATCTGGACACCCGACCCTGACACGCGCTACGAGCTGGTGTTCCCCTATCCCAAGCTCTCCGAACGCCTCACCACCGTCGGCAACACCGATCTCTGGCTCTACCTGGCCGGCGAATACGGGGGCGGCTCGTGGACCATCACCCGTGCCTCGGGCACCAAGGACTCGTTCGACTTGAACGATATCCGCATTCGCCTGGGCATCGAGTGGCTGCGTTTTCAGGGTCCGCGCGGCTGGGCTGAAATCGGTTATGTGTTCAACCGCGAGATCAAGTACGAGGTCGACCCGACCGATTTCGATCCCGGCGATACGTTCATGATTCGCGCGGGCGTGGCGTTCTGATGCGCCGCCTCATTTCCCAGGCCCGCGCCGCCGGAGCCACGCCAGCGCGGTGGTTGATCGCCTGTCTGGCGATCGGCATGCCCCACGCCGCTGCGCAGCAGTTCCCCGCGGCCACGCCGCCGTCGCTCTTTGCGCCGCCTCCTGCGGCGGTCGCGTTGCCTCAGCAAATGCCGCTCGCTCAGGCCGGGCAGACGTCCGTGGCGGCCTCGGGCATCGAGCGCGTCAGCGGCATGGCGCCCCAGCAAGAGTGGCTCGGTCCAGAGCCGGTCGAGCCGCCGGTTTACGCCGGGCCGGCGCCGGCCGCGCCGAATGCCCTGACCCAAAGTCGCCTCACTCCGCCGGGCGCTAAAGAAGGCATGCTGCAGCGGGCGAGCTTTACCGGCACGTGGCTCGCGGGAGGCGGTTCCGAGGGGCTCGGCATTTCGACGCTCGATGCACGCGCCACACTGGCGGTGCCAATTCCCGGCGTGTGGCCGCCGTTTCTGGTGTCGCCTGGCTTCGCGGTGCACTATCTCGACGGCCCGACCGTCAGCGATCTGCCCGCACGGCTGTACGACACCGGCGTCGAGTTTCGCTGGCTGACTCCCATTAACGAGCGTTGGACGGCCGACCTGGCCATCGCACCGTGGCTCTATAGCGACTTCCAATCGGGCGATTCTCGCGGACTGCGGATTCAGGGCCGCGGCATCGGCATCTATAACTGGTCCGAAACGACCAAGTTCCTGCTCGGTGTGGTCTATCTCGATCGCGAGGACGTGAGCCTGCTGCCGGCGGCCGGCTTCATGTGGAACAGTCCCGACGGCATGACCAAGGTCGAGCTGCTCTTCCCGCGCCCGCGCGTGGCCTGGGCGCTGGGGCCCCCCGGCGACGCGCAGTGGTGGTGGTACGTGGGCACCGAATTCGGCGGCGGCTCGTATGCGATTCTGCGGGCCAATGGAACCGAAGACGTCGCCACGCTGCGTGATTATCGACTGCTGCTGGGCCTGGAGCGCCAGGTTACGACGGGCCTGTCCACGCGGACCGAAATTGGTTACGTGTTCGGCCGCGAGGTCGAATATCTCAGCGACGCCGGCAACTTTTCGCCGGACGACACCCTGCTGTTGCGCGGCGGGCTGATCTACTAGCCGCCGCCGGCCCTGCCCCGGCGTCATTCGGCTGGCCCGAGAGTATTGCGCACCCGGGCGAGCAATTCGGCTGCGGCGAACCTATAATCGCCCGCAATCGCGTCCGTTGTCCTCGTACTCTAAGGTGTGCATCATGCGGCGAATCGTCACGCTGAGCTTGCTCTTCGTTGTTTCAACTTCCTTGGTTTCGATGGCATCGCTCGCGCACGCCGAGTTTAAGGCCGGCGTCGGCAAGGCGATCATCACGCCCGACCCGCTGTTGCCGATCTCCGGCGGTGTCGGCCCGGGCAAACCGTCCAAGTCGAAACAAGGCGATCTGACGGCCCGGGCCATCGTGTTCGAACAGGGCGACACCCGCGTGGCGTTCGTGCAGCTCGATCTGCTCGGGTTCCCCTCGGTGCTGTGTGCGCGGGTGCACAAGCAGGTGCCGCGAATCCCGGCCGAGAACATCCTGATCGGCTCGACGCACACGCACAGCGCACCGGACTGCTACGGGTTTCCCGGTTTCGACGGCAAAGTGTCGGGCAACCTCGAATACATGGACTTCGTCTGCAACCAGGCGGCCAAAGCGATCAACGAGGCGCTCGATCACCTGCAGCCGGCCGAGTTGAAGATTGCCACGGGCGAGGCTCAAGGGAAGATCGCCTACAACTATTACGCTCCCGAGTTGTACGACCCGCGAATGAGCGTCATTCAAGCGGTCGCGTCCGACGGTAAGTCGATCGGCACGCTGGTCAACTACGCGATTCATCCCGAAGTGCTCGGCAACGAGCTGGGCGTGCTCAGCCCCGACCTGGTCGGCCCGTTGTGCGATCAACTCGAAGCCGATCTCGGTGGCATGGGGCTGTTCTTCAACGGTGCGCAAGGGGGCATGATCACGGCCGACAACCGGCTGCTCGACCAGCCGTCGGACCCGGCCAAGGCGCGTTGGCACGATGCGCGGACCTGGGAGGAGTGCCTGCGGATCGGCAAGCTGATGGCGTCCGAGGCCGAGCGGATCGTGAAAGATGCCAAGCCGCAGGCCGATCCGCCCTTGGCCTGCTATGCGCTCGCAGCCAAGTTCCCGGTCGAGTCGCGGCTGATGTGGCTGATCATTCAGGGTTCGCCGCTCAAGTATCCGCACAACGACGACAAGTCGATCACCACGCGGATGAACCTCGTAAACGTGGGCAACGCGCAGATCCTGACGATCCCGGGCGAGGCGCTTCCCAACATCGGCTTCTATCTCAAGCGGCAGATGAAGGGCGAACACAATTTGCTGTTCGGCCTGACGAACGACGCCTTCGGCTACATCCTCACCAAGGTCGACTTCAAAAGCTTCGAGCGCTACGACTACATCTCGCAGACTTCGCTGGGCGAGATGACCGGCGAATTGCTGATCGAGCACGCGATGAAGCTGATTACCGATTCGCCGCGTCCGGGAGCCGCCGGCGGCAAATAGGCCCACTGGCAGCGTTCTGCGCCAGCACCTCCGTACGCATGGCGAAGACGGCCGGCGGATCGCCGGATAGCCGTTTAGGTAGCTCGTTGCGCGCGGGCGGAGCGGTGCGCCGAGGACGTCGGCGCGTTGTCGCCCGGCGATGCGGCATGGGCTAACATGTGCCTTTCCTCGGCTTTCGATCCCACTTCTCGGCCCTGGTGATTTGCATGAAGAGTATCTGCCTGGCTGCCGTGCTGGCGATGACCGCGATGGCAATCGCCAGGGCCGATGGACCGGCCGACAACAACGCAGGCACGGTGCGGCCGGTACCTCCGGCGGGCATCGCGGTCGCGCCCGAAGACGCCGAGCGATTGCAGGGAGCGCTGGCCCACCTCGACTCCCAGCTCGCCGCCTTGCGCGATCAAGGGCGCGAGCACCCCGAGCTGGTCGCCCAGTTGCCGGATGTCGAAATCTATGCCAAGGCGGTGCGCTACGCGCTGCAGTACGGCGAATTCTTCCAGCCTCGCGAGATCGAGGTCGCCGACAGACTACTCGCGCGCGGCGAGGAGCTGGCAAGCCTGCTCGCCAAGGGAGAGCGGCTCGATGACGGGAAAGCGATTGCGACGCAGGCCGTGCGAGTGCACGCCTACGTCTCGAAGATCGACGGTTCGATTCAGCCCTACCGGATCGTGATTCCGCCGGGTTATGACCCCGCGAGCGAACGTGCGCATCGGCTCGATTTCTGGTGCCATGGCCGAGGCGAGACGCTCAGCGAGCTGAACTTTATCGCGGACTCGTCCCCGGGCCAGTTCACGCCCCCCGACGCGTTCGTCGTGCATCTTTACGGCCGCTATTGCAACGCCAACAAATTCGCCGGCGAGATCGATCTCTTCGAAGCGCTCGCAGACGTCAAGCGGCGCTACCCGATCGACGACAATCGCGTCGTGATTCGCGGCTTTTCGATGGGCGGCGCCGCTTGCTGGCAGTTCGCCGTGCACTACCCGGGTCGGTTCGCGGCCGCAGCGCCGGGAGCCGGTTTCGCCGAGACGCGCGAGTTCCTGCGGGTGTTTCAAAGCGAACAGGTGGCCCCGCCCTGGTACGAGCAAACGCTTTGGCAGCTCTACGATTGCACCGACTATGCGGCGAACCTGTTCAACTGTCCGACCGTGGCGTACAGCGGGGAAGTCGATCGGCAAAAGCAGGCCGCCGACATCATGGCTACCGCCCTGCGTGCCGAGGGCATGGAACTGACACACGTGATCGGGCCCAACACGGCCCATTCGTATCACCCGCAAGCCAAGGAAGAGATCAACCGCCGCATCGATGCGATCGTGGCCCGCGGTCGAAACCCGGTGCCGCAGCGGGTGCGGTTTACGACGTTCACGCTCCGTTATCCCGAGTGTCTCTGGATCCGCCTCGAGGGCCTTGAGGAACACTGGAAGCGTGCCCGCGTCGACGCCGAGATCATCGACGCGCATACGGTGAAGGTGGCAACCGGGAACGTATCGGCGCTGCGGATATCGATGCCCAGCGGCGGCTGCCCCCTGGACAACACCCAGCATCCGACAGTGCAGATCGACGGCTACGCGCTCGAAGCGCCCGCCGTGCAAACCGACCGTTCCTGGGTGGCCGACTTTCACAAGTCGGCCGACGGTTGGCGCGTCGGTCCGCCGGGGGGCGACGATCCGCTGCGCAAGATCCCCGGCCTGCAGGGGCCGATTGACGATGCGTTCCTCGATTCGTTCGTCATGGTGCGCCCGACGGGCTCGACGCCGCACGAGCGGACGGCCGCCTGGGTCGATGCCGAAATGAAGCACGCGATCGAGCATTGGCGGAAGCAATTCCGCGGCGACGCGCGCGTGAAGGACGACACGGCCCTGACGGATGCCGACATTGCCGACAGCAACCTGGTCCTCTGGGGCGACCCGCAAAGCAATCGCGTGCTGGCCCGGATCGCCGATCAGCTTCCTATTCGCTGGGAGCAAGAACAGTTGCATGTCGGGCAGCAAAGCTATGCGGTCGAGGCCGTGATGCCGGTCTTGATTTACCCCAATCCGCTGAACCCGCGACGCTACGTCGTGCTGAACAGCGGCTTCACCTTTCGCGAGTACGACTATTTGAGCAACGCGCGACAAGTGCCCAAGCTCCCCGATTGGGCGTTGGTCGATACGCGCGTCCCTGCGACGAGCCGGGGGCCCGGCGAAATCGTCGCCGCCGGGTTTTTCGACGAGCACTGGCGGCTCGTCGATCGACCCTAGCATCCCGTTGAAGAATTCAAGGGGCTGCTAGATTGCAGGGACGCAATCCCAAAATGACGACGTATTGCATGGCGGTCGCAGTGCCTCCGGGCGGCATTCGCGTGCGACGGAGTCCGTCGCGACAGAGATCATCGCGACTTTGCGGAGAGGAGTTTGACGTCATGCGAGTGTTGTTGGCGGCCGGGATGGTGTTGGTTGTTGCGAGCAGCGCATGGGCCGACGAGCCGTCGACGGCCGACAACAGCCTCAGGGTCCTGTCCAACAACGCCGGCATTTTTCCGCAGCAGGTCCTCGCGCTCTATCCCGAGAAGCTCAAGGAGAAGAAGCAGGAGATTCTGGCCGACGAAACCGAGCGGGCGGCAAGGTTGGCGCAGGCCCTGATCGAGCTCGAGGACGATCCCGACGTCGTGCTGTTGCAGGAGATCTGGTCGGTCAAGGCACGCGATCGGCTGATCCAGGACCTGGCCGCAAAGTATCCTCACGTCAAGCACGCGCCGGACCTCGGCGCCGGCGTGGCCGTGATGCAGGCCTCGGGGTTGATGGTGTTCAGTCAACTGCCGCTCGAGGATTTCGCCTACCAGGAATTCACCCGCGGGATCGGCGCCGACAAGCTGGCTCGCAAAGGGATCGTCGGCGTCCGGCTGACGAAGCACGGCCGCAGCGTGGCGGTGTTCACGACGCACCTGCAGGCGGGCGGCAAGCGCGATCCGTCGGTCCAGCCCGATCAGCTCCGCGAATGCCGCGAGTTCATCCGTAAATTCGTCGGCGACCGGCGGGACGAGATGGCCGTCCTGGCCGGCGACTTCAACATCCGCTCGACCGACGCGGCGGCCTACGAGGTGATTTTCAAACAGCTCGACGGCGCCCGCGACACCTATCAGCAGCGGCCCGGCGCACTCACCACGACGACTCGCAACGACCAGCAGCCAAACAAGCGGATCGACTACCTCCTGACGTTCGGCGACGTGCGGGCCGAATCGACGATCCTCGACCTCGCCGGCCCCCAAATCACCGACCACCTGGCAGTGCTCGGGACGATCCGGCTCGATTGAGCGGCGACGGGCGGATGGTCATGCAGCAGAGAACGTTGACGAGCTGGCACTCGTGTCGCGCTGCTCGTATTTCGTTGTGAGTTGCAGGGCATTTTGCTCCGCGCAAGACCGCCAGAGATTCACCCTGTTTTGCACAACTTGCGAAGCAGAATCGGATAGTCGTGTTTGCTGCGGCCTTCTTGTCCTGGCACATTCAGCCTAGGACGGTTCGTCCTTAAGCAATGAGCACCGCGACTTCACTCCATCGAAATCAAGGAACTTCGACGTTACAACTTGCGTGAGTCGCAATGTTGGCCGGATGCGATACAGGTCTACCTATCGGCCACGAGGACGTACGCACCACGATGGTTTTCACCCCAAAAACGAGGAGAATGCGGCCTTCGCAGCCCCGCTGACGTTCTCGCTCGACAAGGCGATGCGCGTCAGGCGGAAACAGCCTGTCACTCAGCGAGAAACTGATATAGGCGCAAATTGCGACTTCCGAGGTTCGGCCGCCTGCAGATGGGCTGACATCCTTGTATGCTACAGGTGTTACGTTGGTTATCCTATAAACAAGTTCGGGCCGGAACTAGGGAGCATGCAATAACAATGTCAGGTAAAGAGCGGAATTTGTGGCGCATCCGCACCTTGGTCTCCAGCGGCGGCCTACTCATCGCCATCATTGGAGCCTTTAAAGCCTATGGGTCTCCGACTAGTGAGTTCTGGCGCATGCTAAATGCGATCGTGTGGACATTCGGCCCACCGATTTGGTTTATTGTTGAGTATTCCTACCTTTACCCGTGGCTCGACGGTAACCCGGCGCACAAAGAGGACTTGAAGCACGGACAGGGCTTGGCCGCCGCATTCTGGGCCGGTATTGGCGTATTGCTTCTTACGATTTATCAAACGCAGTCTCCGCAAACCGAAGTTGATGAACTGAAGCAAATCCAGACACAAATACAGGAAATCCGGCGGGAAATGTCGGCCTCTCTCCAGCGGCCACGAGTTGCGCAACAACAAGCCGAACCAGCGCATGCACCGGAGCCGGCTACTGGGTCGGCTACCGACGAAAAGCTGGCACCGTTGGCCCGATGATTTGGATCGCTCGGCGGCGTGACAGACACCGGCTACCATTGTGCATGCTCAGGAGGGCGTGTCCTGAGCGCACAGACGGCCGCTTCCAGGCTGCCCGATCCGAGACCCAGGTTCACTCGGTCCTCACCGAAAATCTCGCGATTGGCTCGGAATGCCCGGTAGTTTTCGGGTCAGGTCTTCGAGCTTCGACACGATTACGTGAATCACCTCGTCGCGGCGTTCGAGGCGCCCCTGGGCCAGCATCACCGTCGCCGTGCGGCCGGCGCGGTAGTGGCGCTGCCACGTGCTCGGATGAATCACCAGGTTCGCCACGCCCGTCTCGTCTTCGAGCGTGATGAAGATGATGCCCTTGGCGGTCGACGGATGCTGCCGCACGAGCACCAGGCCCGCCACACTTACCGGCCGGTCGGTCGGCCAGGTCGCCAGCCGTTCGGCCGGCAGCACGTACAGACGGTCGAGCTCGCGGCGGTAGAACGACAACGGGTGCGAGCGTAGCGACAGCCCGACCGTGCGATAGTCGGCCGCTACCTCGGCCGGCGGCGAAAGTCCGGGGAGCACGACGTCGGGCCCCTCGTCGTCGGGCAACTCGTCCAAGAGCGGCATCGTGCCGGTTTTTTTGGCCTGTCCCAGCGCGCGCCACAGGGCCTGTCTGCGGTCGCCGGCCAGCGCGCGCAAAGCGTCGGCCTCGGCCAAGCGCTCGAGCGCCGGCCGCGGCAGCCGCGCGCGGCGCACCAGGTCGTCGAGCGACGCAAAGGCCTGCCGTCGCCGGGCCGTCTCGATCGCGCGAGCCTGCTTTTCGGAAAGTCCCGCCACGAGCCGCAGCCCCAACCGCAGGGCCCACGGCGAAGCGGCGCGCTGGCCTTCGTGGGCATCGTCGGTCGACGCCCGATCGGCCGGCTCTTGATCGACAGCTCCCGGCTCGAGCGTGCAGTCCCAATCGCTGGCCGTGACGTCGACCGGCCGGACCTCGACGCCATGGGCACGGGCATCGCGCACCAGTTGGGCCGGCGCATAAAAACCCATCGGCTGGCTGTTGATCACCGCCGCGGCAAAGGCGGCCGGGTAGTAATGCTTCAACCACGCTGAGGCATAAACGAGCAAGGCAAAGCTCGTGGCGTGCGACTCGGGAAAGCCGTATTCGCCGAAGCCGCGAATCTGCCGGAACACGACCTCGGCAAATTCCTGCGTCAGTCCGTTGGCCCGCATCCCGTCGATCAGCCGCCGCTGAAACTGTTCGATCAAGCCGGGCCGGCGCCAGGCGGCCATCGCGCGGCGCAACTGATCGGCCTCGCCGGGCGTGAACCCCGCCGCGACGACGGCCAGCCGCATGGCCTGCTCCTGGAACAGGGGCACGCCGAGCGTTTTTTCAAGCACCTGCCGCAGGGCGTCGCTCGGATAGCTCACGGCCTCTTCGCCCGCGCGGCGGCGCAGATACGGATGCACCATGTTGCCCTGAATCGGCCCCGGGCGAACGATGGCCACCTCGATTACCAGGTCGTAAAAACACCGCGGGCGCAGCCGGGGGAGCATGCTCATCTGGGCCCGGCTTTCGATCTGAAACACGCCGACCGTGTCGGCCCGGCAGATCATGTCGTAAACGCGCTGATCGCCCTCGGGCAATTCGGCCAGCGACAGCCGGCGACCGGCGTGCCGCTCGACCAGGGCAAAACATTTGCGCAGGGCCGTGAGCATGCCCAGCGCCAGGCAATCGACCTTCAAGATGCCCAGCTCGTCGAGATCGTCCTTGTTCCACTGGATCACGGTGCGTCCTTCCATGGCCGCGTTCTCGATCGGCACCAGCTCGCACAACGGCCCCTGCGTGAGCACCATGCCCCCGACGTGCTGGGACAGGTGCCGGGGAAAACCGGCCAGCTCGTCGACCAGCGCCAACAGTTGCCGGGCGACGGTCGACTGCGGATCGAGCCCGGCCATTTGCAGGCGCCGCGGCAGCTCGGGATCGTGGCGATGGCCGTCGAGATGCCGGGCCAGGACGTCGAGCCGATCGAGCGACAGGCCGAGCGCCTTGCCCACGTCGCGCACGGCCGAGCGGACACAGTAGGTGATCACCTCGGCCGTCATGCCGGCCCGCTCGCGGCCGTACTTTTCATAGAGATACTGCAGCACCTCTTCGCGGCGCTCGTGCTCGAAGTCGACGTCAATATCGGGCGGCTCGTTGCGCTCGCGGCTGATGAACCGCTCGAACAGCACGTCCATCCGATCGGGATCGACCGACGTGATGCCCAGGCAATAGCACACGGCCGAGTTGGCCGCCGAGCCGCGGCCCTGGCACAGGATGTCGCGCCCACGCGCAAAACGCACCAGGTCCCAGATGGTGAGAAAATAGGCCTCGTAGTTCAGCTCGGCGATCAACCGCAGCTCGTGCACAAGCAATTGGCGGACCCGCTCGGGCACGCCCTCGGGCCAGCGCTGGCGGGCGCCCTCCCAGGTGAGCTGCTCCAGGTGCGCCGCCGGCGTCCGGCCGGTCGGGACCAGCTCCTCGGGATACTCGTAGCGCAGCTCGTCGAGCGAAAAACGGCAGCGGGCGGCCACCTCGACGGTACGGGCCACCAGCTCCGGCGCGGCGGCAAAGAGTGCGCGCAGCGCGGCGAGCGGCTTGAGGTGGCGCTGGGCGTTGGGAAACAGCCGCCGCCCGGCCTCGGCCACGGTGCAGCCGTGGCGCACGGCGTGCAACACGTCGCACAACGGCTGCCGCTGGGGAGTGTGAAAATGCACGTCGCCCGCCGCCACGACCCGGAGCCGCGCCGCCTCGGCCAGGCGCAGCATCTGGGCCAGCCGGGCCTCGTCGTCGGGGCCTTGGTGTAGCTCGGCCAGGGCATACAAGCGATCGCCAAACACCTCGCGATAGCCGTGCAACGAGGACGGGTGAACGAGTTTTTCGCCGCCTTGCCAGGCGGCGCTCGCCAAGTCGCCACGATCGGCAGGCAGGCTGCGCAAGCGGGCGCTGCCCGATGCGGCGCGCTCGGCGAGATCGGCCGAAGCGGGTTCCGCGTCGCGTTCGACCAAGGGCGCGCAGGCCAGCAGATCGTCGGCGTGCGCGGCGACGTCGGCGAACAACAGCTGGCACTGGCCCTTTTCGGCGCGCCGCCGGCCGAGAGTCAACAAACGGCACAGTCGCCCATAACCGCGACGATTCATGGCCAGCAGCACGACCGGCGAGGCATCGACCGGCGCGATCTCGGCCCCGATCAACAGCGGCAAGCCGACCTGCTTGGCGGCCGTGTGCGCACGCACCACACCGGCCACGCTGTGACGATCGGTGATCGCCAGCGCCTGATAGCCCAATTCGGCCGCGCGCTCGACGAGTTCGGCCGGATGCGCGGCGCCTTCGAGAAACGAAAAGTTCGACTTGCAGTGCAATTCGGCATAACCATCCACGGGATTGTTCCTCGCCTGCACGCGCCGCGATGGCCCTCCCTGCGCCGGCGGCGCGGCTCAATCGAACCAACCGTGCAAAAACCAACCGCCATCGGCCGAACGGCGAAACAGCCAGGCCCGGCGGCCGTCGTCGAGCTCGACGCGGTAATAGTCGCGGCGGACAAAACGCCCGCGCCACCAGCCGGTCTCGATGCACTCGGGCCCCCAGCAGTGCGCGACGGGCAATTCGCGACCCTGCCAGCGAAAAGCCTGCAACGCGCCCCGCGGCGAACAACGCACCGCCAACGGCCGTCGGGCCAGCGGCAGCAGGGTCGCCGGGCGCAAAGGCCACGACGCGGTCGCGGCGCGCCGGCGCCGGCCGCCGCGCGACACGGGCGCCACCACCGAGCGTGTGCGATAGGCACGCTCGGGCTGAGCCTCGGGCAGCAACTCGACGCGCGACACGGCCCGATATCCCAGGCGGCTGATCAAACGGCCCAGCAGTTCGTCGAGTTGCCGCGGAGCGGCGTCGCGCGTGCCGGTGGAAAACAACTCGAGCTGCCGCTGCTCGCGTGGCGCGATGCGACGGGCCTCGACGTGCGCCGACAGCACGCCCGAGCCTGGCCGCCGCCGGTCGAGCTGCAACCGGGCCAGCTCCAGCCAGTGCCGCACGTCGAGGCTGGGGCGAAACAAGTGCAGGTCGATCACGACCGGCTCGGCCGGGGCACAGCCCAAGGCAACGCGGACCTGCGTGGCTCCCCGATGGCGCGCGGCCAGTTGCTCGGCCACGCGGGCCAACAACCGCTCCAGTTCGCGCAGCAGGATTTCGAGATCTTCCAGGGGCAACTCCCAGGCCGCGGCGGCTTCGTGACGCGTGGCGGGCGCCACACCTTCGAGCACCTCGGCCGCGCGACCTTGCAAATCGTCGAGCCGGCGAGGAACCTGCGCGGCCACGTGCGCGGCGAGCGAGCCGCGCGGCAAGTCGATCAATTGTCCCACTTCGCGCAACCCCAACCGGGCCAGCGTCTGCCAGGTGTTGTCGTTCAATTGCAGCGCCTCGATCGGCAAACTGGCCACCGCCTCGGCCGTGGTTCCTGGCGCGATGATTTGCGGTGTGCCTGGCTGCGCGGCGAACCGGGCCAGCGCCCAGGCCGCGGCGAACGAGTCGGCAATGGCCACGGTATAAACCCAGCCCGCCGGCGCCAGGTGCGCGGCCAACTGGCTCAGCCACGGCTCTTCGCCACCCCACAAGCCGGCCAGGCCGGTGAGTTCCAGCCAGATCGCATCGTCGCGATCGTCGGCCACGGCCACTTGAGGACTGAAGACATGACACGCTTGGGCCAGCGCTACGAGCGCCTGGCGATCGGCCAACCGATCGTGTTCTTCGACGATCGGCGCCAGACCGCGGGCATCGTGGGCCAACAGGGCCTGCGCCTCGGCCAGCGGCAGGCCGGGATGCACGCCGCGCGCGACCAGTTCTTCGCTGGCCGCGACGATGACCAGCCCGCGCCGAGCATCGGCGCGCGACAAGATCAGCGGCCGCGCCCGCTCAACCTCCTGCGACGCGGCACGCCGGCGCTGGAGCGGCCACGCGGGGAACCACAGGCACGCCACACGCAGCGCCGCCGGCAAGGGAGGACTCGGGGCCACAGGCAGACAGGTGGTGCGTTTCATGATCGATCAGCAGCTCCAGACTGCGGCCGCGCCCCGGACCGCGGGCATGCCAGACTTCGACGCGAACCCGGGGACACCCCGCGCCGCTCGGACGCGGTTCGACCCCGAACCGCAGATCGGCCCACGTCGGTTCGCGGCGCGCCGGCGGTGGACGCAGCAACAAACCGATCGCTCCGCTTTGCTCGGCGGCCAACTGCCAGCGTCGAAACGTGTGGGGATCGAGCGTCTCGGGCCAGGCCACGACGGCAGCCAGCCCCGGGCAGCGCAGGGCCTGATCGGTTGCCCAACGGGCCTCGTCCGCACGGCCCGGCCGCACCAGGACCAGGCGATCCAAAGGCAGCCCCCAGGCCTGAGCGGCCGGTGGATAAAAAGTCTCGGCCGGATCGATCACGGCCCAATGCCCGGCGGCGCCACAGGCCTCGCGAGCCGCGACCAGGGCCAAGGTGGTGGCGACTCCCCCCTGTACGGCGGCGATCCACTCGATCAACGCACCACGGCGAAACCCTCTCTGCGGCAGCAGGCGATCGAGCGCCGTACAGCCCGTCCGTACGATGCCGGCCGGGTCGATGCGCGGGCTCTCGAAGCACCGGACCTGCTCGGCCAGGCGCTCGACAGTTTGACGGCGAGAATCGGCAGCCGAGATGGAACTCATGACGCCTGGCAAAATACTGAACTTTTGAACACTATTCAATGCTAGCACCCACCCCTGGCCGTGCAAGCGAGCTACCCCATGCAAGGCGACCGCCAACCCGAACCATTTGCTCTAACAGCTTTCAAACCCTAGGGTTTCCGCAAACCAATTGGGTTGGGCAAACTGGGACAGAAAACATTTCTTCCCAACCGAAAAATCACGGAGTACGTATTCGAGGGAAGTGTTCTCACCCGCCTGAAGTGCCGATACGATGGCTTGTTTCACCCCCACTCGTTTGGGGCACCTGGCAGTTCCTGAGGCATTGGCATCGACGAACGACTGGCGTTCATTTTCAGCAGAGAGCACAAGCCCATCACACGGGGGCCCTGGCAGCTCGACCCGGAGAACCAAACTGCAATGACCACCGCTACGATTGAAAGTCCCGCGCTCGAAGTCGACGTGATCGAGGAACTGCGGCTCCGCCGTTGGGCGCGCGAGAATTACGTGTCGGACGAGCTGCGCAATCGGGAATGGCACCCGATCGTGCTCGACGAGATGCAGAAGCGCGACCGCGAACTCAACGCCCTGTCGGCCGCGACGGCTTGAGCCGAACGACGCTCGATCGTTCGCGCACCTCTCCGCGCGCCCCGCTTCGAGCCGTGTCGAACCGAGGGCGCCGACACCGCCCAAGCACCGCTGCTACACGCGCACCTTCGCTATTGCGGCACAGCCGGACCAGGCGCGCTGCCCGGGGCGCGAAGATCGTAGCAGGCCATCTCCAGATGGTTGCGGATGTACAACCGGCCATCGACCAGCGCGGGATTGTTCCAGGTCCGCCCCTTCACGGCCTCGTTGAGCAGCGCCAATTCGACGTGCTTTTGGGGCTGCGCTTCGACCAGCGCCAACTGCCCTTCTTCGCCCAGCACGATCAACAAATCGCCGGACAAGAGCATCTGCCCGTGCCCATACCGGCCTTTCTTCCACTGACGTTTGCCGTCCTCGAGAGCCAGGCACGTCAGAATGCCCTTGTCGAGACCGTAGACGTAACCCTCGCGCACCACCGGGCACGCGTAGTCGCATTTCAGCTCGCGGTTGCGCCACCGCTGTTCGACGGCGAACTTGCCGTCGGCCGATTTTTTCACCTGCACCACGGCCGTACCGGCGTTCGACGATAACAGCAACCGATCATCAGGCAGCGCGATGGGCTGCGCGGCGTTGATGTCGAAATCGCTGCGCCAATCGAAGCGCCAAAGCTCGTGGCCGTCACCCGGATCGTGCGCCGCCAGACCGCCGGCATCGAAGATCAGGATCTGCCGCGCGCCGGCGAGGGTCACCAGCATGGGCGAGCCGTAGCTGCCCTGGGTATGGCCGGCGCTCCACACCAGATGGCCGTCCCCGGCATCAAAAGCCAGTACCCCGCGACTGTTCTCACTCCCCTTCTGCACGCCCGGGTTGACGATCACCAACTGGTCGCAAACGAGCGGCGAACCGCTCATGCCCCAGGTCAGATTGGCAACCTGCGCCGCGTCGAGAATATCGTGCTCCCAGAGCGGCTTGCCCGTGCGGCCTTCGAGGCAGGCCAGATGCCCGGTCGCACCCAGTGTGTAGACCTTGCCGAAGGCGACGCTCGGCGTGGCGCGTGGACCGTCGCCGCCCAGTTGCTCGCTGAACAACGCGTCGTATTCGTAACGCCAGTGCTCTTTGCCCGTGGCAGCGTCGTAGCACACGACCGTTTCCTTTGGGCCGCGCTGTTCGATGGTGATCGCGTTGCCGGCCACGACCACGAACGCCGCATAGCCGCCGCCGACCGGCTGGCGCCAGAGCGCCGGCGGCGGCGAATTCCAATCGCGCTGCAACGGCGGACTCTGCACGACGCCGTCTCGGGCGCGGCCGCGATACTCGGGACAATCGCCCGGCGCCGCCACCAGATCGACAGCCAAGGCCTCGGCTTCACCCACCTGTTGCCGATGCGCTGCCAGCAGACTGTCGCGCGAAGGCTCCCAGCGAAACTCCAGCTTCACTTGCATATCGCCGGTCAGATCCACCCGGCGCACCGCGGCAAACCACAGCCCGGCCGCCACGGCGAGCATTCCCAAGAAGCCCATGCGCGCCCACAGCGCATAGCGGCTCAGCGTTACAAACCAGGCTGCCAGCGCCGCCAGCGCACCGGCCACGACAAACGTCACGTACATCCCCGCGACATCGGCCGACATGCGATCTTCTGGCACCAAACGCAAACCGACGATCCCCGCCGCCGCGGCAGCAACGATCAATCCGGCCAACCAGAGGCGGTGAGAACGACGCACCGGAGCTTGTTGTTGCTCTTCCATCATGCAGACGAGCCTCCCATGACCTTCAACAGCAGCCCGTTGCCACCCCACGCGGCACGGAGCAGGCGAATGGTCTGGCGACATTCTAGAAATCGAACGACAACCCGCCAAACACGTCGCCGGCAAAAAAGGCCGCGGGCACAGCCCTGGCTTCGCTTCGAGGCGAAACCCAGGCCGTGCCCGCGAGATGCCGTCGCGCCGCCGGCGCGCCCGACTATTCTTCGCTTTGCAGGAACGGCTTCAGTTCCTTGGCCATAAACTCGGCGCCGTAGTGGGCGGCGTAAAACTCGTCTTCCAGGCTCAGCTTATCGGCCGTACGGAGCCAGAAATCACTGGCGTAGTAGATGCCGTACTTGTTGATGCAGCAACGGCCCAGATAGCGCGCGTCATTGATCTCATGAATCTTGCTGAGAAACTCGGCCGACGGCTTGAAGCCTTCCGGCAAATCGGCGATCCAGCGGAAGATGAAAACCGTCCGGACGTCGTTCCCTTCGTTGTCTTTCCAGAGCGACGGATCGGAGGCGATGATCACCGACACCGTGCCGCTCGATTCGACGGTCACGCGAAAGCGACCGTCTTCCATTTTCTTGTAAGCAAAGGCGCTCTGATCGAGCAATTCCTGCAGCGAGCCAGCCTTGGACGTGGCGGCCGGGGCCGCACCATCAGGGTTCGAGCGCTGGGCCAGCGCCACCGAGGTCCCGCAGAACAACATTCCGGCCACCGTGGCCGCGGAGAGAAATCGAGCAAACGGGCAGTGCGTCATGGAAGAAGTGCTCCTCGCGGAAAGTAGGGGCCGAAAGTCCGATGGTCCGATCCGTTCAACACATCCGAATTCCGTCTCGGCCCTGGCCCTGGATCATGAAATCCGGCCCTGCGGAGGGGCCGGAGCAAAACCTGCCAACGACAATCTGACTAATTGCCTGCGCCCATCGGCGGATTCGCGTTGGTCGGCGCGCCGCGCTCGCCGCCGATCGCCTCGCCCTGCGCAATCGGCTTCGCCACGGATGCACTGAGAGAACGCATCATGCCGCTCATCCGCGCCGCGCGGGCGGGATTCAATTTATTGACTTTTTCGCCCGGTGCGACTTTCACAGGCTTGGCAGCCGCAGCGGCTGCCTTGGCCTCGGGGGCCAGGCGGGTTTGTTTAACCGCGCCGGAATTGGTTGCCCCGGAACGCAGCGCCGGAGTGCGGGCCGTGTCAGGTTTCATCGCCACCGGATGAGTTGCCGACTTTACGGCCATCTTGAAGCCCTTGCGGACCTTCAAGTGATTGATCTCGGCGGGCGCCGCCTCGGCCTGTACGGCTTGGGCCGTTGGACGCTGCTGCTGGGAACTACGCGGGTCGTCGGCCACGGCCGGCTGCGCGGCCAGCACCAACCCTAGCCCGACAAAGCTCCATCGAAATGTTCGCATCACGTGACTCCTTGCGGTGAATCCCTGCATCCGGCGGAGGAACACCATATTACCCCGCCCATGGGGAGATTCCACCAGGGATTAGACGGAGACGTGGCGCGATTCGTTCCCTCGCCCTGGAAATAAACCTTTTCCTAATCTGCCACTGCAGCGGCCGGCCGCTGGGCTAACTGCCCCCGCGCCGCTGCATGTAGTACCGCTGAACGTCGGCAATACAACTACGGCCCGTCGGCGAACGCTCCAGGCAGCAAGCCTCAGGCGACTTGGCACGCTCGATCGTCGCTCGAACGCGTCGCACGCCGCCTTCGGCCAGGTCTTGATCGATGTCGTCGAGCGTAAGCCCGAAACATGGGCAGACCGGCGCGGCCGGGTCCTTGGGATAAACGGGCTGGCGCAGGGAATCGACGCTCACCACCCGCTCCAGCACGTTGAAATAGGCGGCATCGCAGCGCGGAAAAGGACAAAACCACGCGGCATCGCCCAGCGCCGCAGCCGCTTCGGGCATCAATTGTGCCGCGAGCGTTTCCCGTCCGACCGCAACTCCCGGCGAACCACAGCGCGGGCAGCGCGCCGTCTGCAGGTCGTCCGGTTCGCGGACAAAGGCCTTGTTCACGGCACGTCACTCCGGCGTCGCGATGGTCTAGAGCTGACGTCTCAGGCTAACTCATCCCTTGCGCATGGGCCAAGAGTGGCTGTTGGCGGAGACGTTGCGAGTTTTTTTGGCGGATGACCGTTGACGGGGCCGCAGAGCAGGCGTATTATCCGCAATCGATTTGCATCTGCAAGCATTTTGCCTCAACCGTTGCCGTGTCGTTTTCGCGCTCCATCGCCGCTCGCTACGTCGCCTTGGCCGCCTATGTGACCATGGGTGTGGCGAGCTATGGCTGGCACGGCCCGGCGGGCAATTGCGGCCACCCGTGTGCACACGCGGGACCGCACCTCCTCGCTGCCGAGCACAGTGAGTGTCACCATGGCCCTGGCGCGCACGAGCACGAAGAGCATCACCACGGCGATTCGGAGCATCGCTCCGGACACGAGCACGATGCGCCGTCCGACTCGCCGACATCCGACGAATGCTCGATTTGCAAACTCCTTTCGCAGGCCTGCGACCGCAACGTCACGACCGTCGTCTTGCATCTGCAAGGCCCGGCCGTAGACCGGCCCGTGGTCATCTCAGTCCAGGTAAGCGGTGTGCGCCTGCTTACCGTCCATCCGCGCGGGCCGCCCAAGGTCGTCTAGGCCGCGTTCCTCGGCATTCCTCGGCGCCGCAGTCTGCGCCGAGTGCTGCCCTCGTGGCGTGGCTGACGCTCTGCTCGCGCCGAAGGTCCGTCGCTTGCGTTTGAAGCTTTCGGCGCGGCATTCACGAGTCTAGCAGTCCTGCGCGAGGGTGAGGCCATGTTTGCGCGCCGCAGTGCATTTACGTTGATCGAACTGCTAATTGTCCTGGGCATCATCGGCCTGCTGATCGGGCTCTTGATCCCGGCCGTGCAAATGGCGCGTGCTTCGGGTCGCAAGACCGAGTGCGCGAACAATCTGCGCCAAATCGGGCTGGCCGTGACGATGTATGGAAACGCCTTCAACGGGCAGTTTCCAGGCACGATGCACGACAGCCTCGATCAGGATATCCGCGACTCGTGGATCCATCTGCTGGCGCCGTACTTGGAGAATGTCGACGAGGTCCGCATTTGTCCCGACGATCCGCAACGCGACAAACGGCTGGAAGCGCGGATGACCAGCTATGTGCTGAACGACTACGTCACCGTTTCCGACCCGGAGCCTGTGCGCCGTGCGGGCCTGCGCGTGGCCATCACCAATCGGAATTACATCAAGTCGATGTCGACGACGATTCTGGCGTTCGAGATCGCCGGCAAAGCCGATATCTCGCTGCACAACGAGCATATCCACGCCAAGACCTGGTTCTCGAAGAGCAACTTGCGTGACAAGACCATCTGGATAGCGATCACGAACGAGATTTCGCCCGATCGCCACTACGGCACCAACTACCTGAAGCACCAGACGCCGGATCACCAGACGAATGGTCTGGCGCATTACCTGTTCGCGGATGGCCACGTGCAACTGTGGCCCGACGCGATTCTTCACCGCTGGGCGGACGAGGGCTGGAACTTTGCCAAGCCCAACTCGGCCTTTCTGACTCAATGATCGTCGCGCCGTGGAAACGCTCGTGAACTAGCCGTTCGATCGCCTGGCACGATCGCTGGCCCTGCCGGCGACGGCTGCTCGGCGCCGCACTGCGTCCTGGAACGACGCTGCGGATCTAGCTGCGCGCTCGCCGGTGCGCAGAGCACGACGCTGTACGAGTTCTTTTCCCTGCTTGCATTTGTCTTACTTGGAGACCCTACGATGAGTCGCAACCTGTTCCAAAAACTTCTGCCGCTGATTACCGCCTTCGCCTGGATCGTCGGCACCCCACCCTCCGCGCTGGCACAGCACGCCGGGGACATCGTCCTCAAAGTGCAAGGCGGCCAGATCGTGCCCGGCGCGCTCGGCGCGAACGATGAGTTCGCCCAACAGTGTGTGTTTGGTGTCGAGCTCGGCGAAATTTTTCCCAACTTTGCCGATGAGCCGGGCTTCGATTCGACGGCCGGAACTTTTCCCGTGCCAAGCAGCAACGGCTTCAGGCTGCTCGACGCCGTGCGCGCCTGGGACGGCAGCGATTTTGACGCTTTTTCCAGCGAGCGGATGGGCGTCGGCTTCGGCCCGCTGCCCGATGTGCTGACGCCGATTTCGACGTCGACGGTGACGGGCTTCACTCTGCCGGTGGCCGCCGACGGTACCTGGCACCGGCACCTGGAGTATTTGCTCAGCTCGCCCGCCGACGACGGTATCTACCTGATGAAGATGTCAATCTTCAGCAACCATGCCGGCGTCGCCGAGTCGGATCCCTTCTATCTCGTCTTCAACAACAACATGTCCGAAGTCGATCACGACGCGGCCATCGCCTGGGTCGAAGAGAATATGTGCAACCCGGTGCCGGAGCCGAGTTCGCTGATGTTGGCCGCGATCGGCGCGGCGGGCCTCGCGGTCACCTGGCGGCGACGGCGGCGCCGCGCCGGCTAATCGCTCGTCCGAATAGCGGATGGATTCGCGGCTGGATGTTTCCTGACGGCCTCTTCTTGCCCGTCGTCGCGGATACCCTAACGGGCCCGCGGCGGCGGGCGGTTTTGTTCGATTGGGTGTATGATCGCCTCCCGCTGGGCAGGAACATCCGAGTCACGAAGTCCTCCAGGTCGATGCCGTGAAGCTTTCCCCTCGTCACGAGAAGTTGCTGGCCCGCACGTTTCTCGACTACCGCGCGACGAGCGACTTTGTCGACTTGCCGCTGGTCGTCGAGCGCGCCGAAGGGCTGTATTACTGGGACGTCGAGGGCAAACGATACTTCGACGCCATTGGCGGCATTTTCGTGGCGGTGCTCGGACACGGGCACCCGCGGGTCGTCGAGGCGGTCCGCCGGCAATTGGGGCAACTGACACTCGCGCCGCCGCTGCACGGCATTGCCACCATCACGCTCGATTTCATTGAACGGCTCGGCGAAGTCGCACCGGCAGGGCTGAATTTCGCCAAGCCCTTCAGCGGCGGCAGCGAATCGGTCGAAGCCGCACTGAAATTCGCCCGCCAGTACTTTCGCCAATCGGATCACCCGCACAAGCACAAGTTCGTCAGCCTGTACCGCGGCTATCACGGCGGCACGTTCGGAGCGATGGCCGCCAGCGGCACCGGCAAGCGCACGGCCAAGTTCGAGCCGCTGCCGGGCGGGTTCTTGAAGGTCATGCCCCCGCTGGCTTATCGCGATCGGTTCGGCGATTGGGAAGCGTGCAACCGGTTTTGTGCCCAGTTGTTCGAAGACGTCATCGTTCATGAAGACCCGGACACAGTCGCCGGGGTGATTCTCGAACCGATCAGCAATACGGGCGGCATCAGCACGCCGACTGACGATTACTTTCGCCTGATCCGCGAAATCTGTGATCGCCACCAGGTGTTATTGATTTTCGACGAGATCATCACCGGCTTTGCCCGTACCGGAGGGATGTTTGCGGCGCAGGCGATCGGCGTCACGCCCGATCTGATCTGCTCCGGCAAGGGACTGTCGAGCGGCGTCGTGCCCTTGGGCGCCATGATCGCCCGCGGCGACATGGCGGCGGCGTTTGTCGGACGCGCGGACAGCGATCGTCACTTTGCGCACGGGCACACCTATTCGGGGAACCCATTAGCGGCGGCGGCCGGGTTGGCCGTGATCGATGAGATCGTCGAGCAACGGCTGGTCGAACGCGCCCGCGTGCTCGGCGAGTACCTGGCAGCCAAGCTCGAAGGCCTCAAGCGGCTGGGGTGTATTCGAGAAGTTCGCGGACGTGGACTGCTGCGCGGCGTCGAACTGGTCGAAGACCCGGTCACCGGCCGGCCCTTCCCGCCCGAACGCAAGCTCGGCAACGCGTTGCGGCGCGCGGCCATCGAGCGCGGAATCATCCTACGGATCGATCCCGATTGGTTTGCTGTGGCACCGGCCGTCATCGCCACCGAGGCGCAAATCGACGAACTTTGCGCGCTGGTGGAACAGTGCTTGATCGACGCACTGGAACAGGTGGCCAATCGTCCCTAAGCCCTTGGCCCTGTTTGCGTTGTGCAGCCGACGCGACAATCCGCCAAATTGACCGTCACCCCGGCTTCCGCGTAGACTATCGCACAACAGATCGACGGGCGTTGATGGATCGGCGCTCGATTGCGATATGCAACCGGGGAACGAGGCAATTGATGGCCACGATGGAACATCGCCGCTTTACGCCATCGGTTTTGCTCGCCGGGGCCGTTTGGCTGATCTCGTTTTGGGTGTTTTCACCCGCGGCGACTCTCGCCGATGAGCCCGTGGCCGCCGCCGATCCCGCGGCGATTGAGTTCTTCGAGACCAAGATCCGCCCGCTGCTCGCGAACCAGTGCTGGGAGTGTCATGGTCCGGGCAAGCAGGAGTCGAGCCTGCGGCTGGACAGCCGCGAGGGCATCGCTCGGGGTGGCGACTCTGGCGCCGCCGCGGTGCCGGGAGATCCGCGTACGAGCCGCCTGATCGAAGCGGTCGCCTATACGGGGGATCTGCAAATGCCCCCCGCCGGCAAGCTGACCGACGCTGAAATCGCCGACCTTACGGCCTGGGTTGCCATGGGAATGCCCTGGCCTGCTGACGCCGCCCAGCATGTGGAAACGCTGGACGAGCGGACGCAACGTTTCCGCCAGGATCACTGGTCGCTGCGCCCTGTGAAGATGCCAGCACCGCCGCCGGTCGCCGACGGCGAATGGCCGTTGACCGGCGTAGATCACTTCGTGCTCAGCCACTTGGAGCAAGCCAAGTTACGTCCTTCGGCACCGGCGGACCGACGCACGCTGCTCCGGCGCGTGACGGTCGATCTCACCGGTTTGCCGCCGACCTATGAAGACGTCGTGGCGTTCGAAAATGATCGCTCGCCCCAGGCATACGAAGACGCCGTCGATCGGCTGCTCGAATCGCCGCTTTATGGGCAACGCTGGGCGCGACACTGGCTCGACGTGGCACGTTACGCCGACACCAAGGGCTACGTCTTCACGCAGGACCCGAAGTATGCGTTTTCCTACACCTATCGCGATTACGTCGTCCGGGCCTTCAACGACGATCTGCCGTACGACCAGTTCCTGATCGAACAACTCGCGGCCGACCTGCTGCCGCTGGGCGATGACAAGCGCCCGCTGGCGGGCCTGGGCTTTTTGACGCTCGGCCGGCGGTTCATGTTCAATCCGCACGACATTATCGACGATCGCATTGATGTCACGACGCGCGGGCTGATGGGCCTGACCGTCGGCTGCGCCCGTTGCCACGATCACAAGTACGATCCGATCCCGCAGGCCGATTACTACTCGCTGTACGGTGTGTTTGCCAGCACGCACGAGCCGGAGGAGCTGCCGCTGGTCGGAATGCCGGAGGAAACCGCGGCCTATCAAGCCTTCCAAGCGGAGCTGGGCAAACGCCAGGCGGCACTCGACGAGTTTTTGAACACGGAGCATCCGCGCCTGTTGGACGAGCTGCGCACCAGCGCAGGCGCCTATCTGGCCGAGGCCCTGAAGCCGGCGGTCGTCGTCGACAAGGACGATGCCATGCTTTCGTTCTCGCCTGGCGAAGTCCGGCCGGCGGTCGTCGAACGCTGGCGGCGCTTCCTCAAAGAGAAAACGAACGCAGCGCATCCGGTGTTCGGCCTTTGGCATGCCTTCGCTGCCCTGCCGGGCGAGCAATTCGCTGATGCCGCGCGCGATCTTTCGAGCAAACTGGCCGCGGCGGCCGCCGGCAAAGGCGAAGTCGCCGGCACGACGTTGCCCGTGGCCAATGCCAACCCGTTGGTGCGCCAGGCGCTCACCGATCGCCCGCCGCAGTCACCGGCCGATCTCGCGGCCCGCTATGGCGAATTGCTCGTGAACAGTTACCGTGCCTGGCAATCTCTGCCGCCGGGGCCGGACGGTCAGCAACCGGCCGCGCTACCCGACGCGGCGGCCGAGGAGTTGCGCCAGGTGCTCTTCGGCGAGGGGACGCCGACCGCCATGACTCGCGACGAGATCTCGGGGCTCCTCGACCGCCAGACACAAGCCAAGTACGGCCAGCTCGCGCGGGTCATCGAGGAGTTGCAATCGCAAAGCCCCGAGTCGCCGCCGCGAGCCATGGCCTTGGCCGACAACCCCACGCCACATCAGCCGCACGTTTTCCTTCGGGGCAACCCGGGCCGGCCAGGCGATGAAGTGCCGCGGCGATTCCTCGGAGTCTTGTCGAGCCAGCAACGGGCCAATTTCGGCCCAGGCAGCGGCCGGCTGGAGATGGCCAGGGCCATTGCCAGCGCCGACAACCCGCTCACGGCGCGGGTCATGGTCAACCGGGTGTGGATGCACCATTTTGGGGCATCGCTGGTGCCGACGCCGGGCGATTTTGGCGCCCGCGGCGAACCGCCGACAAATCCCGAGCTGCTCGACTACCTGGCCGCGCGCTTCGTGGCCACGGGCTGGTCGGTCAAGCAGTTGCATCGCGAAATCGTCTTATCGCGGACCTATCAGCAGGCCAGCCTGCCTCGCGAAGATGCGATGGCGGTAGATCCTGAAAATCGGCTGTGGTGGCGCACGCTCCCGCGGCGGCTCGAGTGGGAGGCCCTGCGGGATTCGCTATTGGCGGTTTCGGGCACGTTGGATCTGTCGCTCGGCGGCCGTCCGGTCGATCTGTTCGCCGAGCCGTTTACCGGCCGTCGCACGCTGTACGGTTTTCTCGATCGGCAAGACTTGCCGGGACTGCTGCGGATCTTCGATTTTGCGAACCCCGACGTCAGCACGCCGCAGCGGTCGGTCACCACCGTACCCCAACAAGCGCTGTTCTTGATGAACTCGCAGTTCGTGATTGCCCAGGCCAAGCAGTTGGCGGCGCGAACGACGAGCTCGGCCGGCGACGTGCGACCGCGCGTGACGGCGCTGTACCGTCTGGCCCTGGCGCGCGACCCGCAAGAGAATGAGTTCGCCGCGGCCGAGCAGTTCCTCACCGCGGCCGCCGCCGACGCCACGCCCGAGCTTGCTCCGTGGGAGCAGTTTGCCCAAGTGCTCCTGTGTTCCAACGAGTTTGCGTTTGTCGACTGATCGCACCCACAGTCAGGCCGATTCGCCCGAGGCGAGTATGAACCAGCCCCCGCCATTCGATCTGCCACGCCTGAGTCGCCGCGAGCTCCTCCAACGCGGTGGCACCGGGCTGGGGCTGCTGGGCCTGGCCGGGCTGTTGTCGGCCGAGACGCAAGCCGCTGCGCCGATCGATGCGCTGGCCGTGCGGCCGCCCCATTTTCCAGCCAAGGCGAAGCACGTCATCCACCTGTTCATGAACGGCGGCCCTTCGCACGTCGACACGTTCGATCCCAAGCCGTCGCTGGCCAAGTATGCCGGCCAGGCGCTGCCGACCGAGAATTTGCGCACCGAGCGCAAGACCGGGGCGGCGATGCCCTCGCCCTACAAGTTCACCCGGCATGGCGACAGCGGGCTGGAGATCAGCGAGATCTTTCCGCAGGTGGCGCGGCATGCCGACGAATTGTGCGTGATCCGCTCGTTGCATGCCGACGTGCCGAATCACGAACCTTCGCTGATGCTGATGAACTGCGGCGATGGACGTCTGGTGCGCCCGAGCATGGGCTCCTGGGTGACCTACGGCCTCGGCACCGAGAATCAGAACCTGCCCGGCTTCATCGCCATGTGCCCGGGCGGCTACCCGATCAAGAGCACCGAGAACTGGCAATCGGCCTTTTTGCCCGGCGCCTACCAGGCGACCTACATCGACAGTCAGCACGCCGAAATCGAGCGGCTGATCCAGAACATTCGCAACAACGCGCTGGGCCTGGAGCCGCAGCGCCGCCAGCTCGACTTGTTGGCCGAGTTGAATGCCCGGCATGCGGCCGAGCGGCGCGAGGAAGCGGCCCTCGAAGCGCGGATCCACTCGTTCGAGCTGGCCTATCGCATGCAGATCGAAGCCGCCGAGGCCTTCGACGTCAGCCGCGAGCCGCAGCACATCCTCGATCTGTACGGCCCCGGCGTTCAGGCCCGCCAGATTCTCATCGCCCGGCGGCTCGTCGAGCGCGGCGTGCGGTTCGTGCAGCTCTGGCACGGCGCCGGCCAGCCGTGGGACAACCACGACGACTTGGAAGCCAATCACCGCACTCTCGCGCGGCAATGCGACCAGGCCATCGGCGCGCTGTTGACCGATCTCAAGCAGCGCGGGCTGCTCGAATCGACGCTCGTGCTCTGGGGCGGCGAATTCGGAAGGACGCCCACCGTCGAGCTGCCGCAGGCCGGGGCCAATGCCGGCAAGGTGAACGGCCGCGACCACAACCACTACGGCTTCAGCGTGTGGCTGGCCGGGGGCGGAGCGCGCGGCGGCCAGGCCTATGGGGCCACCGACGAGTTCGGCTTCCAGGCCGTCGAGAACAAGGTCCACGTTCACGACCTGCACGCCACGATGCTCTCGCTGCTCGGCTTCGACCACACCCGGCTCACCTACCGCTTTGCCGGCCGCGATTTCCGGCTGACCGACATTCACGGTCGCATCGTACCGGAACTGATCGCGTAGCAGCGCAGCCGGATCACGGGCCGGAACGTAGCGTAGCTGCCCCCGGCGACTCGCTGCGAGCTGCCGGGGGCCAATCAGCTACCTGGACCTTCCACGCGACGCCGGCTCAGCGCTCTTTCGGCTGCCAGAGGCCCAGCACGGCGCCCTGAGGGTCGGTAAAGATTGTCAACGACCCAAAATCGCCGGCCGGATGGTTTTCGAGCATGATCGTCGCGCCCAGCTTGCGGGCCTTGTCGGTCGCGGCCTTCAAGTCGTCGACGAGCACATACGACAGCCAGAACGAAGGCACGTTGGGCATCGGGTTCTGCATGATCCCGCCCCCGGTCCCTTCGCCGGCGTGAATCATGTAGTACATGCGATCGGGCATCTGAATGCCCTCAATCTTCCAATCGAACAGTTTGCCGTAGAACTCGCGGGCCACGTCGAGATCGTTGGCGTTCAACTCGCAGTGACAGAATGGATTTCCCACGATGCGTAACTCCTGGGGGTAAAGAAAAAAGATGTCTGATGTCTAGCAGAGCGACGGCAGGAAGCGCTCGAGCCGATCGAGGCAGCCGGTCCAGCCTTCGCCGTGTTTGGTGCGGTCGATTTCAGTCGGCAGCAGCTCGTGCGTGAGCACCAGTCGGGTGCCGCCGTCGTGATCCAAGAGCTCGACCGTGACGAGGGTCTCATCGCGCAGGCTGCCTTCGTTCTGCCACTGCCAGGTGAACACCAGCCGCCGCGGCGGGCTGATCTCGCGGTATTCGCCGGCCACGATGTAGAGCGGCGCGCCCGGCCGCTGCATCCCAATCCGATACCGGCCGCCGACGCGGAAGTCGACCTCCATGATCGGATGGTCCATGTCCGGCGCTGGCGCAAACCATTGGGACAACTGCTGCGGATCGGTCCAGGCGCGAAAGACGCGTTCGCGCGGCGCCCGCAAGGTGCGGTGCAGCACAAGTTTTGGCGGGCTGTCCGTCGTAGACTCTGCCATGAGGGGCCTCCATTAATTTAACCGTCTGGTTAAATGATAGCCGCGACCCATGTGCAGTCAATAGCCGCATGGACCACGGCCCGCCGATTTTGTAGGGCGGGCCCGACGGTGGTTCTTGAACCTAGACGATCTCGCCGATCAATCGGGCCGTGTCGGGGAGCAGTCTTTGCGGTCGGTTTTGGGCGTCGCGCAACAGCGTTTCGAGCGAGATTCCCGGGCGGTCGTAGAGCGTGGCCAGCACGTCGCAGGAACTAACAGTACCAAAGGTTCCTGGAACCTTTTCTGCTTTAGGTCCTCGACCAATGGTAGACCTCTTGGCTTGGCAGTTCGGGCAATGATCAACCGATCCGACGATGACTCGACCTCCACAAATTGGGCATCTCGACGTCGCCGACATGTTGATGGACCTCGATTAGAAACGTCTGCCGCGCCTTAGCCATCGTTGACTTGCCCGTCAGGAGCCTCACTGCTTTGGTTTGCTCACCGAGCGTATCTTAAGTCGCGGTCCACTGTCGCCATTGACGTACACGATATATTTCACACCTGCCTTAGGAACCCAAATCACGACACTGACGTGGTCCCGACCACGTCCATTACCCCCGTCCACACTGATCTCTTGTCCCTTAGGGTGACCGAGGTCCCCGCTGAACTCGTACACGCTGATGTCGAGGGTCGCGGGCGGAGCCTCCATTCCAGCAATGGCCATTGGGACCCCGGCCTCGCATTCCAATACCAGAGTCACAGAAGATCCATAAGAATGCGATCCACTCCTCTTTGGCACTTCTGCGGGAGCCAGTTTCAGAACAGGGCTATCTAAATCCACTGGTACGACCCGCCACATCTTTGTGACCTCCGCCCTCCCGAATGATGCCGACCACAACACCAGCACGCAACACAAGCACCACCGGATCATCCATCGCGTACTTTCGCGTCCCACGTTATTTTCAATCATCCTTGTGCATTCCTCTCTAAAGTGTCCAGCTGATCAATACGCGGTCCCTTGTAGAGGACATCGGTTAACGCGCGGCGGTTTATTGGTCCCCACCAGTTCGGCCCATCTTCGGTAATAGGTCCGGCCGCTCTACACGAATGTACTCTTCGATCGTCCCTGTGTTCAGGGGCAACAAGGACTTACTCTTCCCTGCGCTCTCTCTGAACCGACCCTATCGCTAGCACCGTAGTACGGTGCATGAGCCCTTCTTCTTCGCGCAGCCGGGAGGACTTGGATGGTCCTCCGTCGTGTGGCCGTGGAGTTGCTCCAAGATGGATCGACCCAGGATGCTGTCGCCGAGCGGCTGCACGTCAGCCGTTCGAGTGTGAAACGCTGGATCAAGGCCTTTCGCGGCGGTGGCGTCGCGGCCTTGAAGCCCAAGACTCCCAAGCCCGCCGCGCGCCGCTTGTCGGAAGACTAATGCCACCAGCTCTGCGACATCCTCGTCGCCGGGCCGCTGGCTGCCAGGGGGAATAAACGGGGGGGAATAAACGGGGACAGGTCCAGGGAATAAACGGGGATAGGTCCAATTTACGAATCCGAGAGCGAAGCCTTGCGCGGGCGGCCGGGCGCGCGGAGCGTGGCTTGGAGCCCAAGGGCGGCGGCGGTCGACGCGATCCATGACGTGCTGCCGTAGGGTGTGCCGCGCTGCGGGAAGAAACGGGGACAGGTCCAATTCTTGCCTGGTTGCGGGATCGTGGTTCCGATCAAGGCCATGCCAGGAACCGCGCGAGCCGCACCGGGTGGGTTCGTTTATCATGTGCTGAATCGTGGCGTGGGGCGGATGCGGTTGTTCGACAAGGCCCGCGACTACGAAGCGTTCGAAGAGGCACTGGCGGAGACCTTGGCCAAGGTGCCGCTACGGGTCTGCGGCTTTTGGGCAGCAGAAAAGGTGTCAGGAATGCTCTGTAGAAAACCCCTGATCTTGGTCGCATCACTCCGCGGTGCGCAAGTTGGTTGCCCCGAATTCCTCGAGAGAATAGCAATTGGCATTTGCGGACATGATACGAGCGAGGCGTTGCAAGGTAGCTTTTCTACAGAGCATGTCAGGAACCAAATGCGATCCGAACGCAGCCGCGGTTAGGCAACGCGCCCCGGGAAGCGGGAGCCGGGGCTGAATCACCTTGCGGCTGCCTGAGAACACTTTTGCTGGCTCGGTGGATTGCCGCATGTCCTCAAGATCCTCCACTGTGCGCCACGGATTTGGACGAATACCCACTCGCCGAGGCACGAGGCGCGTGCTGTAACGTGGCCACTCGACGGGCACGCTTGCGGTATCAGGCGCGAGGCGAGCTAGACGATCTCGCCGATCACGCGGGCCGTGTCGGGGAGCAGTCTTTGCGGCCGGTTTTGGGCGTCGCGCAACAGCGTCTCGAGCGAGATTCCCAGGCGGTCGTACAGCGTGGCCAGCACGTCATGAAAATGGATCGGACGCTCGAGGGCATAGGCGGCCAGCTTGTCGGTCGAGCCGACCACTTGTCCGGTGCGCAAGCCCCCGCCGGCCAACAGCGCGCCGTTCACCGGCGCCCAGTGGTCGCGGCCGGCGTTGGCGTTGATCTTCGGTGTCCGGCCGAACTCGCCCCAGACGCACACCGTGACGTCGCGATCGAGCCCGCGGGCGTGCAGATCATCGATCAGCGTCGAGATGCCGGCATCGAACACCGGCAGGTTGCCGCGCAGATGGCCGAAATTGTTGCCGTGCGTATCCCAGAAGCCGTAGGCCACGGTCACCACGCGCACGCCTGCCTCGACCAGGCGGCGAGCCATCAGGAAGTGCTCGTTGAGCAAGGGCGCCCCGTCGCCTTGATGATTGGCCGAGCCACCGGCGTAGCGCTCGCGGACCTGGGGATATTCCTTGGCGAGATCGAGCGCGTCGACCAGCCGGTTCGAGTCGAGCACGTCGAACGCCCGGCGATAGACCGGGTCCATATCCGTGGCGGCGGTCTCCGGGTTCGTGGCTGCCGCGTCGAGTTCGTGTCGCAAGCGGTCGATCTCGCCGAGCAAGGCGCGGCGGTTGCGCATCTGTTCGTGCGAGACGAAGCGCGGCTTCATACTGGCCAGGTCTTCACCGTCGGCCTTGACCCCGGCAAAATCGCGCCCCAACACGCCCGGCCCCGGGCTGTTGTACGGACGATGCTGCATCGTCGGGAACAAGTCGACAAACGGGGGCATGATGGGGCTCGTGGCCCCCTGCACGCGCGCCACGACCGAGCCTAGATTCGGCCGGCCCTCGCGCTGGCTGACGTCCATCGGATAACCGGTCAGGGTCTGAAAGCTCGAATGTTCGTCGCGCTGGCCGACGATGCTGCGCAAGACGACCAGTTTGTCGGCCATGGCGGCCAGCCGTGGCAGGTGCTCGGTGAATTGCACGCCCGGCAGCCGCGTCGAAATCGGCGCGAACTCGCCGCGGGCCTCGGCCGGGGCATCGGGCTTCGGATCGAAAGAATCCTGATGCGCGAGCCCACCGCTGAGGTAGACCATGATCAGCGCCTTGTGCGGTCCGCCGCCCGCGGGACCGGCCACTTGGTTGGCGACCGCAGCGATCGAATCGCCGGCGAAAAGCTGCGGCCGGATCGCTCCTCCGGCGAGCAAACCTCCGACGGCCCCTGCGCCGATGCGCAAAAACGAACGCCGCGAAAGGCCGTCGCAGTAACGCTGCCGCGGACCGTAGATCGTCAGCACGGGGGGTTATCTCCGAGGTGGGACGGCAAGGCGGGACCGCTTCGGTGTCGAGCCTCGCGGCAGCCAAAAGTCTAATTGCCCGAGGCGCATTCGACTACCCCGCGCGCCGTCCTAGGCACGCCATAAGCCGCACCTTGCATAGACTTTGCGCGGGCCGCGCGATTGGATGCTCGCGACCCGGGCTAGGCTCCGAAAGATTCTCTCGAGGTTCAAGTTTTGTTGCTCTTCGCCTCGTCCCAGCGGTATGATCAACAACCACTTATGGATAAATCGTCTCTTGACCCCGGCGGAGACGAGGGGTTCGGTCTCGGTCGCCCCCTGGAGAAAGTACCATGCTGACCCTTTCTGGCCCGATCGTCCGCGGCCGTTGCGACGGAGTTCGCCGGCGCGACATGCTCAAAATAGGGCTGCTAGGGTTCTCGGGACTCAGCCTGGCCGATGTCTTGCGCAGCAAGGCGGCAGCCAACACGGCCGGCCGGCCGTCGAACGGCAAGTCGGTCATTCTCTACTGGCTCGACGGCGGACCGAGCCACATGGAAACCTACGATCCCAAGCCCGACGCCCCGGCCGAATTTCGCGGCCCATTTAGCGCCATCGAGACGACGGCCCCCGGGATCCGCGTCAACGAATTGTTGACCCACCAGGCACGCGTCATGGATCGCGTGTCGGTGATTCGCTCGGTGCATCACGACAACGGCGACCATTTCGCCGCGGCCCACTGGATGCTCACCGGCTATCTGGGCTCGAACTCACAAAATCTCGATCCGCAGTATCCTTCGGCCGGCTCGATCATCACCAAGCTGCGCGGCCCGAATCGTCCCGGCATGCCGGCCTATGTCGCGGTGCCACACTCGATGACCGTTGGTCTGCGGCCGGGCTACAACAGCGGGGCCTTTCTCGGCGCCAGCTACGATCCGTTCGAAACGGGGGGCGATCCGAACGCCGACAATTTCAGCGTGCCGAATTTGAATCTGCCCGGGGAAATGCCACTGGGCCGATTGGAAAACCGCGGCCAATTGCTGGCGTCGCTCGATCGCGTCGAACGCGAGGCCGATCGCTCCGGCTTGATGCAAAGTCTGGACGCGTTCAACCAGGCGGCCTTCTCGATGCTGACCGGCGACACGGCCCGGGTGGCGTTCGATATCAGCCGCGAGCCCGCGGAAGTGCGCGAGCGTTACGGCCGCAATTCGTTCGGCCAGTCGGCGCTGCTCGCCCGGCGACTCGTCGAGGCCGGCGTGACGTTCGTCACCATCCACAACGGTGGCTGGGACCATCACTGGGATCTCGAAGGGGGCCTGAAGAATCGCTTTCCGGCGATGGACCAATCGATCGGGACGTTGATTGCCGACCTGTCGGAGCGCGGCATGCTCGACGACGTCGTGGTGGTGGTGATGGGCGAATTCGGCCGCACGCCGCGGCTCAACAACGGCGGCAACGGCGGACCGCCGCTCAGCATGGGCACGCCCGGCCGCGACCACTGGGGCAACGCGATGAGCGTGCTGATGGGCGGCGGCGGACTCAACGGCGGCATTGCGGTCGGGGCGACCAATTCGCGCGGGGAGTTCCCTGCCGAACGACCGATCAAACCGGCCGATATCCTGGCGACGCTCTACCACGTGCTGGGCATCGACGCGACGGGGCATTTCGTGAACCGCTCGGGTCGCCCCGTGCCGGTGAACAACTCGGGTGAAGTCATCGCCGAGCTGGTTTGACGCAACAGGCAGCCCACACGTTCTTAGCGGGATTGATGGACCTTCATGGCGCACCGGTGGCCCCAACTCGCTCCGCCGCCACACGATTTAATTCGCGTCGGTTCGCGCCGTTGGTTTCTACAAACAGGTCTCGCCGGCCTGGCGGGGCTTTCGGCGGCCGACGCCTTGCGACTGCGCGCCGCGGCGGCCGATAGCGCGCCGACAAAATCGAACGACCACAAGGCCGTGATCATGTTCTGGCTTTCGGGTGGTCCCAGTCACATCGACATGTGGGACCCCAAGCCGAACGCGCCGGCCGAAATCCGCGGCCCCTACCAGCCGATCGCCACGCGCTTGCCAGGTGTGCAGTTCTCCGAGCATTTGCCGCTCCAGGCGGCCCTGCTGGACAAGTTGACGGTCATTCGGTCAGTCGATTGTTCGGCGAGCAATCACACTCCCATCACCTTTCAGTCCGGCAACGAGTTGGCCCGGCGCACCGACGACGGCAACGACGGCGCCGGCTACCCCTCGATGGGCTCGATCGCCGCGCGGTTCCGTGGCCCGAACGACCCCAGCATGCCGGCGTTTGTCGGCCTGGCCGATTCCTGGGTCTCGGATATCTGGGGCGCGGGGCAATTGGGCAACGCCTTCCAACCGGTGAAGGGCGCCGAATTGGGGGGCCGGCTCAAGATGCCCAAGGGCATCAGTGCCCCGCGCTTGCAGGACCGCAGCGTGCTGCGCCACCAATTCGATCAATTGCGCCGTACCACCGATCAGACTGGCACGCTCGACCATCTTGACCGGTATCAACAGATGGCATTCGAGATGGTGCTCGACGGGCGCGTCGAGCAGGCCTTCGACGTTGCCCGAGAAACCGACGCCGTACGCGATGCCTACGGGCGCACCAGCATCGGCGAAAAAGGACTCTTGGCGCGGCGCCTGGTGGAAGCCGGCGTGACCTTTGTCGTCGTCAGCGGCGCCTGGGGCTATTTCGATCACCACGGTGACGACGTGCGCTGGGGCGGCATCGAAAAGGGCCTGACGCCGATTCTGCCAACGATCGACCGGGTGCTGCACGCCCTGGTGCACGATCTTGAGGACCGTGGCCTGCTCGACTCGACGTTGGTGCTGATGCTGGGCGAATTTGGCCGTGGGCCAGTGATCAACAAGCAACGCGGTCGAGATCATTGGACCAACTGCATGTCGATGGTCGTGGCCGGCGGCGGCATGCGCCACGGGCAGGTCATCGGCAGCACGGATGCGCGGGGCTACGCAATTGCCAGCGACCGGGTGCGCCCCGGCGACCTGGCCGCGACCGTCTTTACCCATCTGGGCATCGATCCGGCGGCACACTGGACGAGCCCCCAGGGCCGCCCGACCCCGATCGTCACCGAAGGTGGTCAGCCGATCCGACAATTGGTCGGATAGCGGCCCCGTCGGCTACACTAGCGGCCCCCGTCGTTCCCGCCGCAGAAACTTCTTGCTGGAGGTCTATCCGATGATCCGCTGGTCGCTTGCCGCCATGGTGTTGGCCGTTTGCCTGACGTCGCAGACCGCGCGTGCCGAAGACGCAGCCCCGCGCTACTACGAACTGCGGACCTATATCTGCCACGAAGGGCGACTCGAGGCCCTGCACAAGCGGTTCCGCGAGCATACGACCAAGCTGTTCGAAAAGCACGGCATGACGAACATTGGCTACTGGGTGCCGGCCGACGGCCCCGAGGCCGCCGATACGCTGATCTACCTGCTGGCCTACCCGAGCGCCGAGGCCCGGGCCGCGTCGTGGAAGGCGTTCATGGCCGATCCCGAGTGGAAGACCGTGCGCGAGGCCTCCGAAAAGGACGGCCCCATCGTCAAGAAAGTCATTTCCAAGTTTCTGACGCCCACCGATTATTCGGCGCTCAAGTAATTGCGCGCTGCGCGCTTCGAGGCACCGAGCAGCGTGCCCATCGGCGAAGCGCAGCGAGCGGGATCCAGCAGGGAGTGTTTGATGCCCGAGAAACATTGGACGCTGCTCGAATCGCAGACGGTGTCCGATCACACGATTTTTCAGCTCGAGCACGACCTGTATCGCGTCGAGCCCGAGGGGAACCAACGGCGGTTCGTGCGGTTGAATTGCCCCGACTGGATCAACATCGTGCCGCTGACAGCCGATGGGCAGATGGTGCTGATTCGGCAATTCCGCCACGGCGTTCGCGAGGTGACGCTGGAGATACCCGGCGGCATGATCGACGGCACCGAAGCGCCGATCGTGGCCGCGGCGCGCGAGTTGCGCGAGGAAACCGGCTACGAGGCCGAGCGGATCGCGCCGCTGGGCTCGGTCTGGCCGAATCCGGCGATTCAAAACAACCTCTGCCACTTCTTCGTCGCCGAAAACGCGGTGCGCGTCGCGGCGCCCGAGCCCGACCTGTTCGAACGCATTGAGGTGGTGACGGTGCCGGTCGTCGATGTGCCGAAACTGGTTCGCGACGGAGCCATCCGGCATGGGCTGGTGCTCAATGCCTTGGCCATGTTGGGCCTGCCGCTGGGCCGGCCCAGCTCGTAGCCGGGGAAGAATGCGGTCGTCGAATGCTTTCCCTGTCGCCAGGTTCGCCGGGGGCACGGGTTGACACGCCGCCGCGGCTCGGGACATTTGGGGTGCCCGCCCGGGCGATCTTTTTATCCTTCCTGTCCCCCCTGACGATCACGCGAACATGCCTCAGCTTGCCCTCCGCGGCGGTCCAGCGACCAAGACCAAGCCGTTTCCCCAGTGGCCGATCTTCGACGAACGCGAGCGCACGGCCTTGCTCGAAGTGCTCGAAAGCCGCGTCTGGTGGCGCACGCCGGGCACGCGCACGCTGAAGTTCGAGCAGGATTTTGCCGCGTACCATCAGGCCAAGCACGGCATCGCCATCACCAACGGCACGCACGCCATCGAGGTGGTGCTGGCAGCGCTGGGCGTCGGTCCCGGGGACGAGGTGATCGTGCCCGACTCGACCTTCGTCGCTACGGCCAGCGCCGTGCTGTTCGCGGGCGCCATGCCGGTGATGGTCGATATTTGCCGGGATACGGAATGCATCGACCCGGACTTGGTCGAGGCGGCCATTACGCCGCGCACCAAGGGCATCATCGCCGTACACCTCGGCGGCCATCCGGCGGACCTCGACCGGCTCAACGAGATCGCCGCGCGTCACAGCCTGTTCCTGGTCGAGGACTGTGCCCATGCCCACGGCAGCGAATGGCGCGGCAAGAAGGTGGGCACGCACGGCATTTGCGGTACTTTCAGCTTCCAGTCGAGCAAGCTGATGACGGCCGGCGAAGGCGGCCTCATCATCACGAACGACGACGAGTTCGAGCGCAAGGCCCGCAGCGCCCACGATTGCGGCCGGCTACCCGGCGAGTGGTTCTATGCCCATTTCAGCTATGGCTCGAACTACCGGCTGAGCGAATGGCAGGGCGCGGTGCTCAGCGCGCAACTCACGCGACTCGACGAACAGACCAGCCGCCGGCATGCAAATGCCCAATTGCTCGATCGGCTGCTGGCCGAGATCCCCGGCGTGACGCCGCAGCGCTGCGACGAGCGGTGTACCCGCAACGGACATTACGCGTATATCTTCCGTTATCATGCCGACGCATTTGGCGGCGCACCGACCGAAAAGTTCATCGCCGCGATGAAGGCCGAAGGCATTCCCAATCAGGCCGCCTATCCGCCCGTGCACGACCTGGCCTTGTTCCAGAATGGCAGCTATCGCCATCGACTGTGCGGAGATCAGGCCCGGCAAGACCATGCCTTTTTGCGCGCGGCGTATCCAAACACCAAGAGTGCCGCCTGGGAAAGCTACTGGCTGCCGCAATATGCCCTGCTCGGCGACGAGCAGGACATGCGCGAAGTTGCCGCGGCGATCCGCAAGATCCAGGCTCATGCGGCCGAGCTGGCCGGCTGACGCGTAGCTGCTACGGGGCGCTTTGCTGCTCGGCGCGAGGCTGTTGACGGGCGCGGACCAGAGGCGCCACGTCTTGGGCCAGGCGCTGGCCGATCTTGGCGTTCGCAGCCTCGAACGTGTGGCAATAGTCGATAAACGCCGCGCCACGTTCTTCGTCGAACAGCCCGCTCAGATCATGCCACCCGGGCACACGGACTTCGGCCAGAGCGCGCCGGTAGACGTCGCGAAAAAAATCGCGCACGGCATAGCCCGTGAAGAAGACCTCTTCGGTACCGCCATAGCTCAGGGCATCCTCGAACAACTGCCGCTGCTCCTCGGCCGTGGTGAGATGAGGTTTGCTGAACAACACCGGCTGCCAAAAAAACAGGGCCGTGAACCCGTACGTTTCGCTCAGCCGGCGCACCAGGTCGATGTTCGCCTGGTATTGGCTGACCACGCCGGCGGCCAGCTCGCCGTCGACCGTGGCACTGTCGATCCATTCTGCACGATGGGCCAGGAACCGCACCACGCGGACGACGGCCAGGCTGTTGCGGAGGCCGTTCCAAGAGCCGTCGGCCAGCGGCTTCTCGATCATCGATACTCCGGCGCGACCATTGAGACAGGCCGAAACGACGTCGTTGGCACCGTCGTAGAACACGACCACGTCGGGCACATTACCGGACCGCAATTCCTGCGTCAGGCGGATGACTTCCTGCGCGCTGACATAGCCTGGCACGCCAAAATTCTCGACCGTGAAGTCCTCGACCCCGCTGGCCGCGAGCGATCGGGCCAGACACGAGGGAATCGTATAGTCGTCGCGGGCGCCTTCGCCCCACGTCGTCGACCCTCCGAACATGAACACGCGCACTTTTCGCGGGGGGTTCGCTGTTTCGGCCTGCGCGTCCGGAGGATTCCAGGACGCGCGCACACCCCGGTCGTCGATGTGAAAATGCCGGCCGGCAAAGGGGCGGCTGTTCCAATAGGCCTCGGGCCACCAGCGCGTGACAACCACCTGCTCCAACTCGCGGACATACTCTTCGGCCCAGGGCGCGCCGCCATAGCTTTCGGCCTGGGAAAACGATTCGGCCTTTTCGGCCCGACTCGCCAGCACCACGCGCGTCACCAGCTCCAGCACGATTAACAAGGCCAGCGACAGCCCCAGCATCAGCCAGCCGGCGCGTACGCCGCGGGCCACTCTCAGGATGAAGCTCCGCATCGTCATGCATCCGCCTCGGAAACTCGCCTCGTGCCCGCCGCGCATCTTGCGAGGGTGCATGCAAAGTGTCAAGCAGCACGGCGACACGCGCACTCAGACCCGGCGAATCTCGCAGAACCACGCCCGCGGGCCGCTCTTGCTGAAGGTCAAGTCGTCCGGGACCGGAGTCACTTCGTAGCGCGTCGGGCGGATCGATTCGATCGTCCAGCCGCTCGTGAAGCTGTCGCGCAGCTCACTTTCACTGACGCGACGCGGCCCTTCTCCCGGTGGCTCGGCATCGCTGAAACAAGACAAGAACAGCCACCCGCCGGGCCGGACGACCTGGGCCAATTGATCGACGTATCGTGCACGGTCGGCGTCGTCGAACACGTGGAACAGGCCCGAATCGAAAGCCTGGTCGAACACACGGTTCAGCGCGGCGAGTTGCAGCGCGTCGTAAACGAGGAATTCGACGGCCACGCGCCGGGCTTCGGCTTTGGCACGGGCTTGAGCGATCGCGGCGGGGATAAAGTCGACGCCGAGCACTTCGTGACCTCGGGCCGCGTAGGCCAGCGAGTTTTCCCCAGTGCCGCAGCCGACGTCGACGATCGATCCGTTGATCCGGTCGGCCAACACCTCGAAAGCCCGGTGAGGCCGGCCGATGTCCCAGCGCGGCTGCCCTTCGTATAAGCGTTCGAAATCAATCTGCCGGGGAATGGCGTTCATCGTCCAGCTCCGGTGCGAGCTACGGTCAACCTGCCGAACTGAAATCGCCGGTCCCGTCGACGTGTTGTCGGTCCAATTCGAAGCTCACCGAATCGACGAGGTTTTCGACCTCGTTCTTGGCCTTGACCATCCAGGCGACGAGCTTGCCGTCCTGAACGCGAAGCACGCCGCTCGTCTTCGAGCCGAGCCGCAGCTTGAGGCGCTGGCCGTAGAACTCGATCCACTTGTCGTGCTGGCCGGCGGCATCGAAGTTGAAGAAGAACACGAAGTAGTCGCGCTCGCTGCGGTGCACGTAGGCCCGCATGTTTTCGGCGTAGGTCACGTTTGTATTCACACCGGCCGCACGCAGCACCTCGGCGAATCGTCCGTCGGCAAAGAGGTTCTCGCGGCGATAGTGCACCTTGGACCCCGGCCCGGCGGCCGCAGCGCGCTCGACCGCCGCCTTCAAGATCGTGCAGGAGCGCCACTGCAGATCGACCTCGGGCAGCTCACCCGAGATGAACAGCCGGCCGCCCGACTCGATGAACTCGGCCAAACGGCGCTGCTCTGGCTCGTCCATGAAGAACGCCGTGTGGATGGCCAGCGCCCCGGGCTGATGCAGCCGTGCCGGCGTCGCGGCCTCCAGCTCGAACATGCCGAAAGAATAGCCCGCCGCTTGCAGCGACTTGGAAAACGCTTCGAAGGCTTGGTGACCGCAACGCGGAATCGCATGTCCGGCGACGTGCCAGTACCGTTCGTCGGGCACCCACGAGGAAACCGCCGCATACGGCGCGTAGAGCAGATAGGCGACGTCGATCTCCGGCTCGCACTGGAGCAGCGCTTCGCCGTGCTCCGCAAACCAACGGTTGAGCATCGTCATCGTGTCGTACATGGGCCGCAGGTTGCCGTGCTCGTCGATCGGGGCGTGCGACGGAAACGTCGGGCATTGCAGCTTCGTGATGCGGTCCAGCTCGTCGTCCCAGTAGTCGGTGCTGACGCCGACGAAAATGTCGTACCCCGTCGCGCCACCGGCCAGCGAAGCCAGCGTCTGGAAAAACGGCACGATCGGGTCGCGGCTGCGGGCGTCGTACAAGGTGCCGAAGCCCCAGTTCTCCTCCATGTTCACGCCGCGGGCGCGGCGGGCCGTATTGATATAGCGGTCGAACACGTCGCGATCGTAGGCCGCGACGCCGAGCCAACTGATCATGCCGTATTCGTATGCGTCGAGATCCTGATCGACGCGGTTATGGGCAAACCACCACTCGGAATACAGTCGCGCATAATCGCCGGGAATCGGCTCCTTTGCCTCGTCCTTCAAGTCGGGCACGTTTTCTTCGATGGGCGGGGTGATGCCGGCGTAGTTGGTCAGGTAGGGCAGCTTGATGCCCAGGTACTGCTCGTAGCGGACATACAAGTCGCGCCGCAGCCGCCATTGATACTCGGCCCAATCGACGTAGAGCAGCAGGTCTTCGCTGCGCTGCGGGCCGGGGCGTTCGGGGGCCCCGGGCTGGCCGATAACCGGCAATTTCGGGCCCGGCACGAACTCCCAGGCTGCGTAGCTGGTGCCGTGCAGGCGGTTGTAAGTGGCCAGGTCGCCGTAACGTTCGGTCAACAGACCGTGGTAATAGCGCATGCCCGACGGTTCGTACCCGATGTGCCACGGTGGATCGTTCGACGTGCAATAGATCGTCTCGTCGTTCATCTGGATCGCGATCACCGGCCCGCCGGGGCGGCAGTACGGCTCAATCTCGCGGCCCACCGCGCCGAGATATTCGGCGACGAGTCCGTCGAACGTCGGATCGAACGGGGCCGGCAGCTCGCTGTTGTCGTAGGTCCAGCGGCAGGCCCGGCCGTGATGCCGCCGGGCCGGCGGAATCTCCTTGTTGTGTTGCGGGCAGACGAAGTCGGGCAGCCCGCCGACGTTCAGTTCCGAGTGCACGAACGGCCCCGGCTTGACGATCATCAGCAGTTGCAGCTCTTCAATCAGCTTGAGAAACGTGCGCAGGTCGCGGCTGTCCTTGGTGCGGCCGTCGAAATCGACGGTCCGCACGCCGTCGACGATCCGCAGGTGATGACGCCACGGCGTGTAGAACGTGATCACGTTGACGCCGGCAGCCTTGAGCTTCTCCAGACGATCGCGCCAATTGTCGCGGCGGTCGCGGTAGTACTGGTAGTCGCTGCAAATGGCAAAGAAAGGGCGGCCGTCTTTCCAGAATCGACCGTCGCGATATTGGTAGTCGCTCATCGAGGCTTGCTCAGGGGAGTGGGGGCAATTCAGCGGCGCGGGCCGGTGCGTCCGGCCGCTCGACCGACGCCAGCGCGGTCAGATAAGCCGCTTTGACACGCGCACCGACCGCACAAGCTGCCCAGGCGTCGTACAAAGAGACGTCCAGGATACCTTTGCCCCGCTCGCAGTAGTAGGCCCAGAAGGGGTAATAAACAGGCTCGACGGCGGCCAGCCCGATCTGGGTCGGCCGCCAACTCCAGCGCGCATACCGATCACTCATTTGACGAATCAGGCGCTCGGCCGAAGTAGCCGCTTGTGCAGCGTCGATCAGCGGCTTGAACGGCGTGGCGATCGACTCGGTTTCGAGGTCCAGCAAGGGGCCCTTGAGCAGCGAGGCGACACCGTCGATCGCGTCGACCAAGGCATGCACCTGCCAGGCTTGATCGCCGCGCTGCACGTTGGCCCCGACCAGGTAACGAGGCAAGTAGACCAGCCGCAACAGGGGCGCACCCTTGGTCCGCAGCGGATCCAGCCGCGGATCGGGGTGCCGGCGCACCCAGGCCCACGCGATGGCCAGCCCGCCGGGGCGATGCAGCTTGCGCCAGGCCGTCGCGCGATCGACCGTGGGCTGGATGAAGCGAGACACGTGTTTCTCGAGTGAGCCGCGAGTGCGGTCGCGTCAGTTCGACCGGCCGTGATCTCGCGCGGCGGCGCGCTGGCGGCGTCCGAGCGAGTACATGCCGATTCCGATGAGACTCAATAGCGTGCCGGCACAAACATTGACCACCATGGCATGAAATCGCCCGACCGTCCAATACGTGGCCACCAGGACCAGCACGCCCATCGCCGCGAAGAACGCCCCCAACATGAGCAGCGAAGTGGCGTCGCGATCATCGATCTCGTCGTGACTCATACCAGTTAACCCAGCCACCAGTAGATCAGCACATAGGGCGCCAAGACTGCCAAGGCCCACAAACGCAGGTCGCGCCAGCGCGCCTGGTCCGGTGCGCCCAGATAGACAAACGACCGCTTGAGCGACATTGACCAGATGGCCGCCGAGATGAACAGGCCCATCAATGCCACTTTGCCGGCCCACAGGGGCAGAGCATTGAAAAAGTCGTCCATCGGCAGCTGCAGGGAACGCAGCGCAGGGGCGAGGTGTTCGTGCAACACCGCGGTCACTTGGTGCCAGGCGTCCGCGAGCCGATCGGTGATCGTCGCCAGCAGCGTCACGAGGCGTCTCCCACCTGGTCGCGCAGCAGCCGCTGCGCGTCTTGATCGCTGAGCACCTGGCGATAGACCAGGCCGCGCAACCTTTCGGGAGGCTCGGGTTTGGTCAGCAGACTGACCACCGTGGTGACAACCATCGTGACGACGAACGACCAGAAGGCCACGAACAGGAACGGATTTTGCGACGGAAAGACCTCGTCGCCGATGATTTTCAGCGTGCCCGTCGTCGCCACGCCGGAGAGCAATCCGGCCAGCGCGCCCCAGCCCGTCGTCCGCGCCCAGAGAATACCCAAGAGCAAGATGGCGAGCGTCGGTCCCTGGAACAGGCTGAGCATGTCTTGCACGAGAATATAGGTGGCTTCGCGACGTTCCTTGAGGACGGGGGCATACAGCACGGCCCCCACCAGCAAGACCGCCGTCAAGATGCGCCCGAGGAGCAGGCCGGCCCGATCGGTGAGCGGCCGCTTGAAAATCGCATGATGCACCCGGTGATAGATATCCGACAGGAACACGGTGACGCAGGAGTTGAGATACGAATCGACGCTCGACATGAGCGCGGCGAAGAACGCCGCAAACATCAAGCCCTTGAGCCCCGAGGGCATCAGCTCGTTGACCATCAGCGGCACGGCGCGATCGGGTTGTTCGAGATTCGGATATAGCGCCCGCGCGGCCAGGCCGGGCACAAACATCAGCAGCGGAATCAACAGCTTCAACAGCCCGGCGACGATCATCCCGGCCTTGGCGTCCCATTCGGTCCGCGCGCCGAGGACACGTTGTAGCACCGCCTGGTTACCAACGAAGTAGGCGGTCGACATGACCAGCCCCAGGCCAAAGACGATGCCCGTCCAGGGGTAGGGCGAATCGGCATTGTGCGGCACGACGAGGCGAAAGAAATGCTCCGTGGCCGGTCCCTGGGCCTGGATCTTGTCGACCATGGCCTGTGGTCCGCCGGCTTCCCAAACGCTCAAGAACACGAGCGACCCGGCGCCGACGAGCATCACCACGACCTGCATGATGTCGGTAATGACGATCGCCCCTAAGCCGCCCGAGATCGTGTACAGCCCGATCATGATGGCCGTGGTCCAGATGGCGAGGTCCTCTTGCCAGGGCTCACGGAGGTTGAGCACCTCTTTGAGCACCGTGGCCGCGGCCACGAGCATGATCGCCACGTTGACGGCCATGTAGATGAACCAGATGATCGCCTGGATCCACTGCACGGTGCCGTTGTAGCGCCGGCCCAGAAACTCAGGGATCGTGAAGACGCCGGCCCGCCAGTAATAGGGCACAAAGATAAAGGCCGCCACGAGCAGCGCCGGCATCGAGCCGAGCCAGTCGAAATTGAACTGGGCAATACCGAAGCGGTACGTGCCGCCCGAACCAAAGATCAGATCGACGGCCCCGATATCGCTGGCCACGATCGAAATGCCAATGGCCCAAAAAGGCAGGGTCTTGCCGGCGAGAAAGAAGTCGCCCGTCGAGGACACGTAGCGGCTGTAGAAAATGCCGATCAGCAGCACGCCGACCATATAGGCCAGCACAATGACCAGATCGATCGGTAAGAGCTGGCGAAAGACGTCGTCCATCGTCGTATGGCGGCAGGTTGCAGAGCGTCGTGCCCAGTCCGCCCAGCAGGATGAAGGGGGCGGGGCGAACGGTGGCCGATCGTACCACACCGCGCCGACGAAAGGGAACGGTCTCCCCGATCGCAACCGCCTGCGAGCGCGGAGCCGGCATCGCAAAAAAACGAAGGAGCCGGTCAAGGCGATGCCTCGGCCGGCTCCTTCTGAATCGATCGTCAGACTGTGGCTGCGGATAGCAGGAAACGTCACGAGGACGCGCCGCGGGCAGCCCGTCGGCTGCTCGTTATCCGAGCCACCTCTGGTCACCACTACACATGCGGATCACCTCCTTTCTTACTAAATCCAATCCCGGTCCTGCCGCACCAGAAGCGGCTCCCCAGGATCTTCTCTAGCCAAGCCGAGACCACGTTAGCCCCGACTCCGAAAGCCAGGGCATCCTATGCAAGAGGGCGGTCAACGGTCAAGAGAATTGCGCGCCGGACAAAACCCGAGAAATCTCGCACTTTGCTGCAAGACGCCGCGTCCCAGGCTCGGCCAGAATCGGGTCGCGCCAGGGGTCCGCACAACAACGGTTTCGAATTGGACCACGGTCCGATTTATTTACTCGAATCGTACGCAATCGACGCGATCGTCGGTGCCGCGCGCGAACCTGACGTTGTCCAATCGTGTCGGGCGGCGGCTCGCTGCCGCCGAAAATGGGATCGGTGCCAGGCGAACTGCGCATCAGAAAACTGGACACTTGGCGGATCGCAACCAAAGCGGCGGCGGACGAACACGCGTTCGCCGCCTACGGCTTGATCACGACCTTGCCGATGTTCCGACGGTTCTGCATCAGATTGAATGCGGCCACGGCTTCGGTCAGGGGGAACGTCTGCCCCACGATCAATTTCAGCTTGCCCTCGCCCAGCAATTGCATCAGTTTGCCCGTGGCCAGGGCGACGCGATCAAGATGCCTGGGGAAATAGCTGCCCAGATAGTAGCCGCCGATGGTCTTGTTCGAAGCCAGCAGATCGATCGAGGCCAACTGGACCATCTGGCCGCTGGAGAGGCCGTAGACGACCATCCGGCCGAAGTCGGCCAACGCCTCGAAGAACGAGCGGCGAAACACGTCGCCGCCGACACTCTCGAGGATCACGTCGGCGCCGCGGCCGCCGGTCAGATCGCGCAACCGGGCCACCCAATCGCCCTCCGAGTAATTGATTGCCTCGGCACCCAGTTCGCGGATCTGGCGACATTTGGCTTCGCTCGACGCGGTGCCGAAGACCTTCGCGCCGCGGGCTTGGGCAATCTGGATGGCGATCGTGCCCACGCCGCCGGCGGCGGCATGAATCAGCACCGTCTCGCCCGCTTGCACACGCGTGCAGTCGTCGATGCAGTGCATCGCGGTCAGGCCGGCGATCAGGAATGCGGCACCATGCTCGGGGGACAGACCCTCGGGGCACGGCAACAGCGCCGGCGTCGGTGCGCAGACGAACTCGCCCATCGCGCCGCCCGGCACCGTGCCGACGACGCGTTGCCCCACGGTCCACGGCCCGGGCGACTCGCCGAGTGCATCGATCACGCCGCAAAACTCGCGCCCCAAGCGCAGCGGAGGATTCATCCGGTCGAGGTACTTGCCCTCGCGAATCATGATGTCCGAGTAATTCAGTCCCGCCGCCTCGACCCGGATGCGCGCTTGCTTGAGCCCCGGCTGTGGCACGGGTGCATCGTTCAACTGCATGACCTCCGGGCCGCCAAAACGCTGAATCTCGAGCACCTTCATCGGGGCTGACTTTCCACAACGCGGATCGAATTTGTCCCAGTCGGTTGCCGCATTCGCGAATCGTGGCGCCTGCGGCGGGTCAATCATGATCCTCGCCGGCGCGCTTCGCAACAGCCGAGCCACGAGAGATTTTAGACGCGCGTCGGCCACCGGCGAGCTACGATGAGGCCCTGCTGGAGAAACCCGCGATGCAACGCCTGACCCTCGGACCGCTGTACTACGAATTCAGCCGCTTCAGCGAGCCACGGCTCCAGATCGACCCGGGCGAAACCGTCGCGGTCGAGACCGAGGACGCCTTCAGCGGCCAGATCCGCACCGACGCCGATCGGCGCGACAAGCGCAAGGCGCCTTTGGGAAATCCCCAGACCGGCCCAATCTGGATCAATGGTGCCGAGCCGGGCGATGCCCTGGCGGTGACCATCGACGCGATTGAACCGCTGATCGGCCAATGCGCCACGCGCACAAGCGACCCGCGGCAACTCGCCGAATGGCTCGGCGACGAGTGCCCGCACGGCACGCACGTGTGCCCGATTCGCGACGGCCAGATTTATTGGAGCGAGACGTGCACCATTCCGTATCGCCCCATGCTGGGTTGCATCGGCACCGCGCCGGAGTTCGGCGTGCCGACGACCCTGCCCGCCGGCATCCATGGCGGCAATCTCGACCTGGTCGAGGTGCGGCCCGGCAGCACGATCTACTTGCCGGTGTTCGTACCCGGCGGCCTGCTCTACGTGGGCGATGCGCACGCCGCGATGGGCCACGGTGAGCTCTCGGCGAGCGGGCTGGAGATGCCCGCAGTATCGACCTTGCGCATCGACCTGCGCAAGGCGCACTTGCTGCCCGGCCCGCGCATCGAAACGGCCGACGAGATCATGACCGTGGCGACCGGCTGCCCGATGGAACGCTCGATCGCCCAGGCTTATGCCTGGCTGATTCAGTGGCTGGAAGCCGACTATGGCTGGGATCGCTGGCGAGCCTATGACCTGCTCACGCACGTGGGCCAGATCTCGGTCGGCTACTACGCCTACGGCACCGTGGCCACGAAGCTCGCCAAGCGCTACCTCGCGGCGCGCTGATCGCCCACCGTCACCACGCTCCGAGTCAGGGCTCGCGATCTTCCGGCCCGCGATAAATGGGCAGTTCGATGTGCGACGCCCGGTCGGCGGCCAGGTGCAGCGTGTTCGTCGCCACGCGCTGCTCCTTGTCGGCCCGAAACGCGTGGCCCGTGTTCGGATTGGGCTCGAATCGCGGACTGTTCGAACTCGACACGGCGACGCGCAGACGATGCCCCCGCGCGAAGACCAGCGAAGTGCTCCACAGATCGACCGCCAGCTCGTAGACCTCGCCGGGCGTCAGAAAATCCTCGCTCGCCAGCGATACGCGATGCCGGGCTCGCAAGATTCCATCGGTCACCAGCATCGAGCGACCATCGGGATAGACGTCGCACAGCTTGACCGTGAAGTCCGTATCGGGGCAATCCGAGGAGACGAACAGCCGTGCCGTGATGCGCCCGGTGACTTCGAGCGGCTCGGCCAGCAGGTCGCTGGTGAAGAGCAGCACGTCTTCGCGCTCCTCGATGCGCCGCTGGTCCATGGGCCCCTTGGGAATCAGCAGGTTTTGTCCGCCGATCGTGTGCACCGGGTTCCCCGGATCGTAGCGGTAGCTGCGCGACGTGCCGGCGCTGGTGGGCGGCTGCCGCGTGAGCTTGCCATCGGCGTGAAAAAAGAACGCGGTCGCCTCGGCCGGCGGCGGCCAGTCGGCCGCGGCGCGCCAGTAGTTGCCTGGTGCTTCCTTGTCCGTCGGGTCACCCATCACGTAGTAGTGCACCGGCCGATCCTGCGCGACGCCGTTGTCCGTGTCTTTCAGCAGGGCGTCGAACCAGCGGTAATGATCCGCCGCTTTGACGTGGCGCCGCTCCGAGTTCGGCGGATAGGTCAGCTCGTCAAAAGTGCCGTGCGCCCAGGGCCCCAGAACCAGCCGGCAGCGTCCGCGCGCGCCGGGCTCCCCTTGTTGTTGAATCGAAGTGAACGAATTGATCGTGCCTTGTACGAAGATGTCGTACCACCCGCCGACGTACACGCCGGGCGCGTTGACGCGCGCGGCCTGCGATTCGGGATCGAGTTCGGCCCAGAAGGCGTCCTTGTTGGGATGCGCGACAAAGGACGCGAGATTCTCCGGGTCCATCTGCGTGGCCTTCAGCCAGCCCTCCAAGAGGCATTGGCGAAAACACCCGCCCTGATAGGCGCATTGGCTATACATGTCGGAAAACGCCACTTCGACGTACTGCGCCTGCAAACATTCGGGGGCACCGGGCGCCTGCATGTTCTGTGTGATGCCGACGGCCGATCCGCCGTAGGACCCGACGCGGCCGTTCGACCACTCTTGCGCGGCGATCCAACGGAGCAGGTCGTGGCCGTCGTGGTTCTTGGCCCAGCCGTGATGGTGAAAGATGATCGCGTCGTTGCCTTCCGATTTGAATCGGCCGCGAATATCGGCGACGACCAGCGCATAGCCGCGCGACAGAAAACCGTCGGCGAATCCCTTCACGCCCGACTTGTTGTAAGGCGTGCTGACGAAGATGGCCGGCAGCTTCGCCGCGCGGTTCTCCGGCAAATAGACGTCGACCGCCAGCCGTGTGCCGTCGGTCATGGTCACCATCGACTCGGTCGGTCCGCCGGCCGCCGGCGAAACGGCCCACCCCATCAGCACCACGGCCGCGGCAAGCAAAATCCACTGCGGGCGGCGCGACTTGACCAAGGACATCTTCAACCCTCCCCAGACAATCAAAAGTCAACTCCCGCGGCGCAGACGCGCAGCCGCCGGCGCGGTCGATGATAGCCTTGCCGCACCCTGGCCGCCAACGTTGGCCAGCGGGTACATTGCAGCGGCCCCGGACCGCCCGTGAAACGCAGATTGGTCGCCTCGAGCCAGATCGCCATGCCCACTGCCGAAACTCCGCCCGACGACAAACCCACGCGTTGGAACCTGGCCAATATCTACCCGTCGCTCGCCTCGCCCGAATTCCAGGCGGACGTCGCGCGGCTCGGTCAGGACCTGGCCGCCTGTGAGGCGTTTTTCGATCAAGGGCAAGTGCGCCGGCGCGAGCTTGCGCCCGCGGAATCGCCGATCACGCTGGCCGACGTGCTTGAATCCGCGCTCCAGCGCACCAGCGCCCTGGTCTTGCTTTCCAGCACGCTGGAGTCGTTCGTCTACGGCGTGCTGACGACCGATAGTTACGATGTGCAGGCCCAGCGTGAATTGTCGCGGTTAGAAGCGTTGAACACCCGCATGCGTACGCTGCTCGTGCGATTGCAGGGCTGGATCGGATCGCTCGAAGCGCGGCTGACCGAGTTGATCGCGGGCCGCGAACTGCTCGCGCGTCACGGTTTCTTTCTCCGCCGCGCGGCCGAGCAAAGCCGGTACCTGATGAGCGAGCCGCTCGAGGAGCTCGCGGCTGAATTGTGCGTCGATGGACCGGTCGCCTTCGGCAAGCTACAGGGCAATCTCACCAGCCAGATCAAGGTGCAGTTGCGGCGCGGCGACCAGGAAGAGACGCTGCCGATCACGGCGGTGCGCAATCTCTGCTCCGACCCCGACCCCGCGGTGCGCGAGGCCGCGTATCACGCTGAACTCGCCGGCTGGCGAAGTGCGCAAACCGCCGTGGCCGCGTGCCTGAACAGCGTCAAGGGGGCGGCGATCAACCTGGCCCGTCGCCGGGGGCGCGACAGCGTGCTGGCAGCGGCGCTCGACGCCAACCTGATCGACCGGCCGACTCTCGACGCTCTGCTGGACACGATTCGCGAATACTTCCCGGCGTTCCGTCGGTATCTGCGCAGCAAGGCTCAAAAGCTCGGGCGCGAGAAGCTGCCATGGTGGGACCTGTTCGCCCCGATGGGAGCTTCGCAGCGGCGCTTCACCTGGAGCCAGGCGCGTGCACTCATCGTCGAAAAGTTCGCTCAATTCACCCCCGAGCTAGGCGAGTTTGCGGCCCGGGCCTTTGACGAGCATTGGATCGACGGCGAGACGCGCGACGGCAAACGCGGCGGCGCGTTTTGCATGGAAGTGATGCGCGTCGAGCAGAGCCGGATTCTCGCCAACTTCGACGGCAGCTTCGACGGCGTGAGCACCTTGGCCCACGAATTGGGCCACGCCTATCACAACTTCTGCCAAACGGGCCTCGACCCTTTGCTGCGCGGCGCCCCGATGATCCTGGCCGAAACGGCGAGCATTTTCTGCGAGACGCTGATCACCGAGGCGGCCCTGGCCACGGCCGGGCCCGACGAGCAGTTGGCGATCCTCGAAACGCAGCTCACCGGGGCGACGCAGGTCTGCCTCGATATCAGTTCCCGGTTCCTGTTCGAGACGGCCTTGCTCGAACGAAGGGCCGCGAGCGAATTGGCGCCCGAGGAACTTTGCGAACTGATGCTCGCGGCGCAGCGCGAGACCTATGCCGACGCGGTCGACGAGGCCACTTATCACCCCTTCATGTGGCTTTGGAAGCCACATTACTACGCGTACCAGGACAACTTCTACAACTTTCCGTACGCGTTCGGCCATCTGTTCGCGACCGGCCTGTATGCCATCTATCGCCGCGAGGGCGCGAGCTTCTTGCCGCGTTACGGGGAACTGCTGCGCGATACCGGGCAGGACTACGCCGCGCCCTTGGCGGCGCGGTTCGGGATCGACATTCGCCAGCCGGACTTTTGGCGCGGCAGCCTGCGGCTGGTCGGCGCGCAAATTACACGCTATGAAAGTCTCGGATCCGGCTGACGAGGATCGCGGGTCCGACAACCGGTTCGAACGCACGAGGTGTACATGACTCGTCCCCAGGTGTTTGTGACCCGGAGGATTCCCGAGGCGGGGTTGGCGCGCGTCCTCGAAGCCTGCGACGCGGAGGTGTGGAACGAGCCGCTGCCGCCGCCGCGCGACGTGCTGCTCGAAAAGGTCGCCCGCTGCGATGGCCTGCTGGCACTGCTCACCGAGAAGATCGACGGCGAGCTGCTCGACGCCGCGCCGCGGTTGAAGGTCGTCAGCAACTTCGCCGTGGGTTTCAACAACATCGACGTTTCGGCCGCCACGGCTCGGGGCGTCTGCGTGGGCAACACGCCTGGAGTTTTGACCGAGGCCACGGCCGACCTGGCCGTGGCGCTGTTGCTCGCCGCCTCGCGACGGATTCTCGAAAGCCATCTCTACGCGCGGCAAGGGCACTGGAAGACCTGGGAACCGCTAGGCCACATCGGCCAGGACCTGGAAGGCAAGACGCTGGGCATCCTGGGCATGGGCCGCATCGGCTCCGCCGTGGCGCGGCGCATGTACTGGGGTTGGGGCATGCAGATCGTCTACTGCGATCCGCACCACAACCGCGATGCGGAACAACAATTGGGGGCCCGCCGGGTCGAATTCGACGAGCTGCTCTCGTTGTCCGATTTCGTGTCCATTCATGCCGATCTCAATGACACCACGCGCGGAGTGTTCAACGCGGCCGCGTTTCGCAAGATGAAGCCGACCGCGGTGCTGGTCAACACGGCGCGCGGACCGTTGGTGGTCGAGGCGGACCTGATCGAGGCGCTCCAGCGCGGCACGATCTTTGCCGCGGGCCTGGATGTGACCGATCCCGAGCCGCCCGATCCGCAGACGCCGTTACTGTTCTTACCCAATTGTGTGCTCGTCCCGCACATCGCCAGCGCTACGGTCACCAGCCGCAACGGCATGGCCGAGATCGCCGCGGCAAACCTGCTGGCCGGAGTGCGCGGCGAGCCGCTGCCGCATTGGGTCAATCCTGAGGTCGCATCGCGGCGCCGCCCGTGAACGACGCATCGCATTCCGCCGAGCCGTCTTCGCCCGTCGGAAACACCGCCGGCCGACAGATCGCGTTGCTGGCGGCGTCTCTCGTCGCCGCGCTGCCGTTTGCTGCCTCCTGGAACTTTGCCTTGTTGAACTGGGACGACCTGTTCAACATCGCCCAGAATCCGCATTTCAATCCGCCGACCTTCGCGAGTCTGTTACGGTTCTGGCAAGAGCCCTACGGCTATCTGTACATCCCGGTCACCTATCTGGTGATGGGCGTCGAGGCGGCCGTCGCCCGGCAGGTCACAACCGATGCGGTCACGTTCAACCCGGCCGTGTTTCATGGAACGAGCCTCGTGCTACATACGGTGTGCACGGGGCTCGTGGCAGTCCTGTTGTGGCAGCTCGTGCGCAATCGGCGCGCGGCGGTAGTGAGTGCGTTTGCGTTTGCCTGGCATCCCTTGCAGACCGAAACGGTTTGCTGGGTATCGGAGCAAAAAGGTTTGCTGGCGGCCGCCTTGGGGTTGACCGCGCTGAACTTGTACGTGTACTGCCAACAGCGCGGCAGCCGCGCGGCACTGTCTTACGTTGCAGCAACCATCGCTTTTGGATTGGCCCTGTTGTGTAAGCCGGCAGCCGTCGCGGTTCCGCTCGTGGCTTTGGCGTTGTCGCTGGGCGTCTTGGCGCGTCCCTGGCGCGCGGCCCTGTTGTCGGTCGTGCCTTGGCTCGCCCTGGCCGCCTTGCTGGCGTATGCCACCAACCGCTTACAAACCGCCGAAGGTGGCACGCCCCAGGTCGTACCCTGGGCTCGGCCCATGATCGCCGGTGACGCACTGACCTTCTATGCGTGGAAAACGCTGCTACCGGCGCGGCTTTCGCCCGACTATGGACGCTCGCCGGCGTCGGTCCTCCAGAGCGGCTGGGTTTACCTGATGTGGCCGCTGCCGCTCATCGCGCTGGCGGCGCTGACTCGATTGCCGCACGCGCGCGGGTTTCTGACTGCGGCCCTGGTGTTCGTCGCTGCGTTGCTCCCGGTGTGCGGACTGATCCCCTTCGGCTTTCAAGCGATCTCGACCGTGGGCGACCGCTATGCCTACCTGGCCATGCTGGGCCCGGCCTTGGCCATGGCACTGCTGTTCAATCTCGTTCCGCGTCCCGGCATCAAGATCGCCGCCGGCATCCTGCTCGCGGCCTGGGCCCTGCTCTCCTGGAAGCAGACGGACATCTGGCGCAACGATGCTACGCTGTTTCGCCATGTCTTGAGCATCAACGGACGCAGTTGGGTTGCACACGAGCGGCTCGCGGCCGTGGCCGTGCGCGACGGCGACTATGCGTCGGCCGCCAGCCACTACCTGGCGGCCCTGGCGATTAAACCGCACAGTGCCTTGGACGAGGGCAACCTGGGGCTGGCCCTCGAGGCGCTCGCCCGGTACGACGAGTCCGAGACCCATTTCCGAGCCGCACTTGAGATCGAGCCGCAGAATGTCGCGGCCTTGCGCGGCCTGGGCCTGGCCGAGCTACGCCGCGGTCAGCCAAGCACCGCGATTGAGTATTTCAATCGACTCCTCGAAGTCGCACCTCAAGACGCGATTTTGCACTACAACCTGGGCCAGTCACTGGTCCGGTCCAATGAACGTGTGGCCGCGGTCGTGCATCTGCGACAGGCGTGCAATGCTGCTCCGGCCTTTGCGGGTGCACGCTTGGCGCTGGCACGCCTGCACGCGACCGGGGCCGAGTTCGAGCCCGCGATCGAGGCCTACCGGGCTGTCGTGCGGGCGCGTCCCGACTGGCTGACCGCAGCCGCAGAGCTGGCCTGGATCCTGTCGACGCAAAAGGCGGCGGAATTCCGCAATGGCCCCGAGGCCGTGCGTTTGACCGATCCGCTCGTGGCAGTCGAGCCCCCCTCGGCCGTGGCGCTCGACTTGCGCGCAGCCGCTCTGGCCGAAAACCAGCAATTCGACGAGGCCGCCGCGACGGCCACGCGCGCCGCAGAACTGGCCGCTGCATCTGGAAACGCCGCACTGGCCGCGGCCATCCGCGAGCGCGCCCTCGGCTATAAGAACAAGACGCCGTACCGGGCCACCGACTTGGCGCTGCCGGATCTCAACTTGCCCGGCGATCCAACGCCCGCGCGCTCTTGAACAGGTTCAAAGCCCGGGCAGCTCTTACGATCCACGGCGGCAACTAGGCCGCCGGCTCTTCGACTGCTGTAAGATCCGGCGCGGCGCTTATGCGATCGCGCAGCCAGCCCCAGCCTGCCGCGGTGGCTAGCCCGATCGCGCAACCAACCAGGTCGGCGCACCAGTCGAGCAGGTCGGCGCTGCGCATCACCAGCGGCTGGGTGATTTCGTCGAAGACGCCGTAGGCTGCGATCACGACCGCGACCAGCAAAAATCCTCGCAGGCGAGCGCGCCTTGACTCGGCGCGATGCCATGCCACGGTGCCCGCCAGCGCGGCCAACAGCGCATAGGCGCCGCAATGCAGGATTTTGTCGTTCGAGAACAGGGCCACGGAGCTGTCCAGGTGCAGCTTCGGCCAATGCGTGGCCAGAAACATGGCGGGCCAATACGTGGCCAGCAGGCGTCGTGCCCAATGACGCTCGAGACTTTGACGCCGGGACATCACAAACTCAACGCGGCCGCAAATTGCACAACGCCACCTTCACTGTACCCGACGCCGTCGTTCCTGGCCACCGGCGAGAGGTTGCGCGGCGCGAGACGCCCCGCGGGAATAGGCACTTCGCACGCCGCGGCGCGGCAAGCGTCGCTCCAAACCTTATAATCGGCGCGCCTGCCTCTCGAGGTGCAATCTCCGTGCAAACCCCGGTCAATTCCTTGGGCCCGTTCGAATTCGCCGCGCCAGGCCGCATCGTGTTCGGTTGGCAATCGCGTAGCGCACTGGGCGCGCTGCTGGCGTCGCTTTGCCAGCGAGCCATCCTGGTGGTTGGCTCGCGCGGCTTGGCGGCCAGTGGCGTGGTCGAACGGATTGTTGACGACGTGCAAGCGTGCGGGACACGTGTCGTCACGCTGCAAGCGCCATCGCGCGAGCCCACAGTCGAAGACGTCGATCGAATCGTCGAACAACTCCGTCACGACGGCGCAGGGCACGGCGACGCGCTGGTCGCCTTGGGGGGTGGTTCGACCATCGATCTTGTGAAGGCGTCGGCCGCGCTGGTGCCACAAAGCTCGCGGGCCAGCGTGCGCGACTATCTCGAAGGCGTCGGCCGCGGGTTGCAATTGGCGGCCAGCCCCCTGCCCTGGATCGCGATGCCCACCACCGCGGGAACCGGGAGCGAAGCGACCAAGAACGCCGTAATCGGCGTTGCCCAGCCGCCGTGCAAGAAGAGCCTACGCTCCGAGGCGATGCTGGCGCGGATTGCCCTGGTCGATCCGGAGCTTTGTGTGTCGGCACCGCCAATCGTCACGGCACACTCCGGCATGGACGCGATCGCGCAATTAATCGAAAGCTACGTGTCGCGCCGGGCAACGCCGCTGTCGCGCAATCTCGCGCTCGAGGGAATGCCCGGCGTCGTCTCGGCGCTGGCCACCGCGTTTGTCGATCCTCTGGATCAGCCGGCCCGGATGCGGATGTCGTACGCCGCGATGCTGTCGGGTCTGGCTCTGGCCAACGGCGGATTGGGGCTGGCCCACGGCGTGGCAGCGGCCCTCGGGGTCGTGTGCGACGTGCCGCACGGCCTGGCGTGCTCGCTGATGCTGCCTGCCGCGATGCGGTTCAACCTGTCCGAGCGCCGCGAAGACCTGGCCTGCATCGGCGAGGTGCTGGCCGGCGCACTGGGAAGCAGCGCGTCGCGGGCAGAGGCGGCAATCGCGGCGGTCGAACAACTGCAATGCGAGCTGGGCCTGCCGCAGAGGCTAAACGAGGTCGGGGTGCGAGCGGAACAGCTCGACGAGTTGGTTCGCCAGTCGCGCGGCAACAGCATGAGCGGCAACCCGGTCGAGGTATCCGACGCGGCACTGCGGAACCTCTTGGAGCAACTCTTATGATCGTGGCCGCGGGACTCAGTCCGGCCTGGCAGCAGATTCTCGTGTTCGAACAATGGCAACGGGGCGCCGTCAATCGCGCGCAGGCCGCGACGTGGTGCGCCTCGGGCAAAGTGATCAACGTCGCCTGGGCACTCGCCCAGGTGCGCGCAGCCGCGAAGACCGTGTGCACGCTGGGCGGCGATACCGGGCGGGCCATCGCCGACGAGTTTGCCGCGGCCGGCATCGACGCCGAATGGATCTGGACGCACGGACGGACCCGCGTCTGTACGACGCTGCTCGAAGCGGGCGGCGAGCCCACGACCGAGCTGGTCGAGAACGCCGCCGCGGTTTCGGCCGACGAACTGGAGCGATTTCTTGACGTTTATCGCGCGGCCGCGCTCGAGGCCCCGATGGCCGTGCTCTCGGGCTCGCTGCCCCAGGGAACGCCCTACACGTTTTACGACGATCTGCTGGGCAACACGCCTGGCGAGAGCGTGCTCGATTTTCGCGGAGCCGAGTTGATGGCCTGCCTGCACCGCCGGCCGCGTCTGGTCAAGCCAAACCGGCACGAGCTCGAGCAAACGCTGGGCCATCCGCTCGCCGACGACGCGGACGCCGTCGGCGCCGCGCGCCAGCTCAACGAACGCGGCGCCCAATGGGTGCTCCTTTCGCACGGCGCGCAGCCGGCCCTGCTGTGTTCCGCGACGGCCGCTTATCGGCTCGCGCCGCCGTCGATTCAGGCCGTCAATCCGATCGGCTCGGGCGACTCGCTGGCCGCGATCGCGGCCTGGTCGCTGACGCGCGGTGCCGAAATGCCCGAGGCCGTTCGGCTGGGCATGGCGGCCGCGACCGAAAATGCCCTGGAGCTACTGCCGGCTCGTTTCGACCCGGCGCGGCTGGAAGCCCGCGCGCGAGAAATCAACGTCGCGCGGTTGGATTAGCCTGCCGCTCGAAGCACCGCGACTCGAAGCGCCGCTATTCGTCGAGCAAGTACGCAAAGATCAGCGGCGCCACGATCGAGGCGTCGGAGTTGATCATGAACTTCGGCGCGTCCGGATCGAGCTTCCACCAGGTGATCTTTTCGTTCGGGACGGCGCCCGAGTACGAACCAAACGACGTGGTCGAATCGGAGATCTGCGCGAAGTAACCCCAGAGCTTCACGTCGAGCTCCAGGTCCTGCACGATCAGCGGCACCGCGCAAATCGCGAAATCGCCGGCGATCCCCCCGCCGATCTGGAAGAAGCCGATCGAGCTTTGCTGCTGTGTCTCGACGTACCAGCGCACCAGGTGCTCCATCTGCTGCGTGCCCGACTTGATCACGTTGTGCGACTTGATTTTGCCTTCGTAGCAGCGGGCCGCGAAGATATTGCCCAGGGTGGAGTCTTCGTAGCCGGGCGAGTAAATCGCGACGTTCATCTCGGCCGCCGCGGCCACCCAGGAGTGCTCGCGCGGAATCTGGAAGTGCTCGTCGAGAGCCCCTTCGCGCAGGGCGCGGAAAAAATACTCGTAGGGGAAATACGATTCGCCCTTCTGGCCCGCTTCGGCCCAGTAATCGAGCATCACCGCTTCGAGATGGCGGATGACGGTCTCGGGAATGCAGGTGTCGGTCACGCGGTTGAAACCGTCGTCGCGCAATTGCGTTTCGTCGGCCGGCGACAAGTCTCGGTAGTGCGGCACCATCCGATACTCGTTATGGGCCACGAGGTTGAAAATGTCTTCCTCGAGGTTGGCCGCCGTCGACGAGATCGCGTGGACCTTGCCCGCGCGAATGATCTTGGCCAGCGACAGGCCCAGTTCGGCCGTGCTCATCGCACCGGCGATCGACATCAGCATCTTGCCGCCGCCGTCGAGATGCCGCTTCCAGGCCTTGGCGGCGTCGAGCATCTCCCGGGCGTTGAAGTGCCGGTAGTGGTGCTCCATGAACCGGCTGATGGCCCCCGTCGCCTGAGACTGGGGAACCGACACGGCAGCGGGCGATACGGTCTTCGTGCTCATCGCGGGCAAGTCCTTTGCGGCCGGGCAATCGCCGGACGGAAAACAGGGCCTCGAGTACCGGCCGAACGCCAGCGTTCGCCGAATTCCAAGCTTATCCTGCGTTCAGAATAGGGTTTAGCTCGATTCTTTCAACCCCGACCGATCGCCGCGATCGCCGGCAGGTCTGTTAGAATCACGTGTCTTGCTCGACGCCGCATCGCACACGCTCCCGGGAGATTGCCATGAAACTGTCAGGCCAGACTGCCGTCATCACCGGGGGAGGCGCCGGGATCGGAAGGGCCATGGCCCTGCGCTTTGCCGCCGAGGGCGCGCGCATCGTGATCGCCGAACTGGTCCGCGAGCGGGGCGAGGAAGTGGCCGAGCAGGTCCGCAAACTCGGCCGCGAAGCGCTGGTCGTCGAGACCGACGTGGCCCGTGCCGAAGATTGCGAGCGGCTGTTTGCCGAACTGGACCAGCGCGACTGGCCGGTCGACATCCTGGTGTGCAACGCCGGCAACGTGGTCGGCGGTCTGCGCCCGCTGGAAGAAGTCACCGATGAGATCTGGAACGCCACGGTCGACGTCCACCTGGGCGGCACCTATCGCTGCTGTCGCGCCGCGGTGCGACGGATGAAACCGCGCGGCCGAGGCAACATCATCACGCTCGGCTCGGTGGCCGGTCTGCGCGGCCTGCCCGGCTCGGCACCCTACACCGCGGCCAAGGGGGCGATCATCGCCTTTACCAAGGGTCTGTCGCACGAGGTCGCCCCGCACGGCATCCGGGTCAACTGCATCGCGCCGGGCTGGATCGACACCGAGATGCTCGCACAATTGCCCGAGAAATGGCGACCCGGCATGCTGCAGAACACACCGCTGGGGCGCCTCGGCACGGCGGAAGAGGTGGCCGGGGTCGCACTGTTTTTCGCCAGCGACGACAGCGCCTATGTCACGGGCCAGGTGATCAGCCCCAACGGGGGTATGTACCGCTGATCGCGAACACAGGGCCGTCGCTCAGCGCTTCAGCAGTTTTTCGAACTCGGCCTCGCTGAGGATCGGCACACCCAACTGCTGGGCCTTGTCCAACTTGCTGCCGGGGTTCTCCCCGACCACGACGTAATCAGTCTTTTTCGAGACGCTCGACGAAGCCCGGCCGCCATGCGCGGCGATGACCTCGTTGATGTCGTCGCGTCCGTAGTTGACCAGCGTGCCCGTCACGACGACCGTCTTCCCGGCCAGGGGCCCGCGCGGTTTGGACGTGCGCGGCGCGGTCATCTTCACCCCCAGCGAGCGCAGCTCCTCGACGACCTGGTGTCCCGGGCGATGATGCAGGTAGTGATGGACGCTGTGCGCGATGATCGGGCCCACCTCTTCGACCTCGCTCAATTCCGATTCGTCGGCGGCCAGCAGCGCATCAATGTCGCCAAAATGCGCGGCCAACACGCTGGCGACGCGAGTTCCCACGTGGCGGATGCTCAACGCGTTCAGCAGCCGCGCCAGGCCGCGATCCTTGCTGGCCTCGATTTGGGCCACGAGGTTCTCGGAGCTTTTCTGGCCCATCCGTTCGAGCTCCGTGAGCTGCGCCGCGGTCAGCCGATACAAGTCGCCATAGCCTTTCACCAGGCCGTCACGCACCAGTTGATCGACAAGCTTGTCGCCGAGCCCCTCGATGTCCATCGCGTTGCGCGTGGCGAAATAGCGAATCCGTTCGCGCACCTGGGCCGGGCACTGGTAGTTCGGGCAGCGGATGTAGACGCCCCCTTCGTCCTTGACGACCGGCGTGTGGCACTCGGGACACTTCTTCGGGAAATGAAAACGCGGCAGCTCGCCCTTGCGCTCATGCTTTTCGACGCGCACGACGTGCGGAATGATCTTGCCGGCCTTTTCGACGACCACCACGTCGCCCACGCGGATGTCCTTGCGCTCGATCTCGTCAGCGTTGTGCAGGCTGGCGCGGCTGACCACCGTGCCCGCCAGTTCGATCGGCTGCAAGTCGGCCACGGGCGTGATGGCGCCGGTCTTGCCCACCTGCACGCGAATCTGGAGCAGCTTGGTGGCCCCTTCGAACTTCTCGAACTTGTAGGCGATCACCCAGCGGGGACTTTTCGTGGTCGATCCGAGCCGTTCGCGCTGGTCGAAGCGATCGACCTTGAGGACCAGGCCGTCGACCTCGAAATCGAGCTCGTGCAGCCGCTCGATCAGTTCGTCGCAATGGGCCACGGCCGCGTCGAAGCTGCTAAACCGCTCGACGTGCGGCGTCGGCGGCAGGCCATATCCGCCGATTTCGTGGAGAAAATCGAGATGGTTCTTGGCCTTCAGCCCGCGTGTCGCGCCGACGCCGTGGCAAAACAGCCGCAAGTGCCGTTGCGCGCAAATCCGCGGGTCGAGCAGCCGAATCGCCCCGGCCGCGGCGTTGCGCGGATTGGCAAACAACGGCTCGCCCAGGGCCTTCTGCCGCTCGTTGAGGGCCACGAGCGTGCTGTTAGCCATGTAAACCTCGCCGCGCACTTCGAGCAGCTCGGGCGGCCGGCCCGAAAGCCGCAGCGGGACGTCGGCCATCGTCCGCAAATTGTGCGTGATGTCGTCGCCCACGCGGCCGTTGCCCCGCGTCGCCCCGCGCACCAGCAGCCCGTCTTCGTAGGTGATCGCGATGGCCACGCCGTCGATCTTCAGTTCGACGATCCAATCGATCGATTCGTCCGGCAGTAGCTTGGCGACCCGCTCGCCGTACTTGCGCAGCTCGTCGACGTTGTAGGTATTGTCGATCGAGAGCATCGGCACGACGTGGTCGACCGGAACCAGGCCGGTGACCGGCTCGTCGCCGACGCGCTGCGTAGGGCTGTCGGGCGTGATCCACTCGGGCCACTGGGCCTCGAGTTGCTCGAGCCGTTCGAGCAGGGCGTCGTAGGCGCGGTCCGAGATTTCCGGAGCCGCGTCGACGTAGTACTTGCGGTCGTGGTAGCGAATTTGCTCGCGCAGCTTCTCGATTTCGCCTCGGGCAGCGTCGCGCGCCGATTTGGTCATCACAGCCGTTTCCCACCGGGCCGATGCACCAGGCCGACCGCCCCAGGTGCCAACAAAAAAACCTCGAGGGACGACTCCCAGCGCCGTCGGGCCACCAACAAGGTCGCCCTTCAGCCGTCGTTCTCGAGGTTGTCGATCGCGCTTACGAATCGCAAGCGGACGGACAACTGGACTCTAACGAAGCCGATAGCGCCCTGCAAGAGTTTTCTCGCGCCGCCAGTTCGTGCACCAACGCGACAAACGCAGCGCCTCGTGCGCGGTAGTCCGCAAACTGATCCCAGCTTGCGCAACCAGGTGACAAAACGATCGCGCCGTCTGCCGGTGCGCGCTCCACGCACCAGGCGAATGCCTCGGCGAGCGACGGTCGGACGCCAAGCGCAACCTCGCGACGTTGCCGCTGGAGCACCTGATACCATGCGTCGCGGCAGGCGCCAAACAGCGCCACGCCGGCGACGTGTTCGACAATGCCGGGAACCACGTTGGCAAAATCGCCCCCTTTGTCGACGCCGCCGAGCAACAGCCACACCGGACGCTGACCAGAAACGGCTTCGACGGCAGCCAAAGTCGCCGCGGGCGTCGTAGACTTCGAGTCGTCGAAAAACTCGCGGCCGGAAAACTCGGCCACCCACTGCAAGCGATGGGGCAAACCACGAAACTCGCCCAGGGCCCGTTCGATCGCCGAGCGAGAGCAGCCAAGCCCTGCCGCCACGGCCGCAGCGCAAGCCGCGTTTCGCCGCTGATGTGCGCCCGGCACGCGTAGCGCAGGAATGCGGTCGTCCTGCCAAGCCGCGACGACGGGCGCCGCCGCCTGCTTCCGCCAATCGCAGGTACCAGCGGAACCCGGATCGAGCACCGCAAAGCCCCGGGGCTGGATCAAGCGCAACAATCGCTGCTTGGCGGCCGCGTAGTGAACTGCATCGGGATGCCAATCGAGGTGATTCGGCGTGCAGTTAGTGACCACCGCGGCTGCGAAGCGCGGCGCGGACTGCTCCAAGTGAAACAATTGAAAGCTGCTCAGTTCGAGCACGACCCAATCGTCGCGAGTCATCTGCGCCACGTCGTCCAGCAGACTCCCGCCGAGGTTGCCCCCTTGCCAGGTGCGGCGGCCGTCGGCCGTGAGCATGGCCGCGAGCATGGCTGTCGTCGAGGACTTGCCCGTGGTGCCGGTTACGCCGACGATCGGCGCCGGGCACGCCTGCAGGAACAGGTCAATCTCGGTGAGCCGGCGGATGCCCGCGGCGGCCAACGCCGCCAGGCACTCGTCGTCCGGACGCACGGCCGGGTTGACCACGACGGCCTGCGCTCCGAGCAGATCGTCGACCGTATAGCCGCCCAGGCGCCATTCGATCGCCGGACAGTCGGCCAGATCGGTCACCGAGCGTCCGAGCGCCTCGACCGGAAGACGGTCAGCCACGATGACCCGCGCACCGCAGCGCGACAAATAGCGTGCGGCACCCACGCCGCCGCCATGCGTGCCCAGGCCGAGTACGACGACGCATTGTTGGGCCCAATCCATGGCGCCGCTCATCCGGGAGGCGTTTTCGTCCGCAGATTCTAGCTCGTTCGGCGCGGTTTTCGCCAGCACACTTCGTCGCGCGCGGCTACAGCCAATCCGCGCATGATGGTAGAATCGTGGGTTTCGCTGCCGCGATCCGGACACAAGCCATGCCCCCACCGGTCCGCCCGACGATCGAACGCACGATCAGCCTCCGCGGGGTCGAGGTCCATAACCTGAAGCGGATCGATCTCGACCTGCCGCATCGCCGGCTGATCGTGTTTTGCGGCGTGAGTGGCAGCGGCAAGAGCAGCCTGGCGTTCGACACGCTGTATGCCGAGGGGCAACGGCGGTACATCGAAACGTTTTCGGCGTATACGCGGCAATTTCTCGAGCAGCTCGAGAAGCCCACGGCCGAACGCATCGACGGCATCCCGGCGGCGATCGCCGTAGGGCGCACGGCTCCCGGCCGCTCGAGCCGTTCGACCGTCGGCACGGTGACCGAGACCACCGACTACCTGCGGCTGCTCATGGCCCGGATTGGCCAGGTGGTGTGTCTCGATTGCCGATTGCCGGTGCGCCGCGAAACGCCGCAGTCCGTGGCCGCCACGCTGGCCGGGCTGCCGCAAGGGACACGGTTCATGCTGGCATTCGCGCGGACCCCGGAGAGCGGCGACCGCCAGGAACTCGTCGCGGCCCTGCGCGAAGACGGCCTGGTGCGAGTCGTCGCCGGCGGCCACATGCGAAACCTGACCAACGAGACGGCGGCCCTGGACGACGTGGAGGGCGAATGGCTCGTGATCGTCGATCGCCTGACCGCGGGCCAAACAACCGCCGAACGCCTGCGCGATTCGCTCGAAACGGCCTTTGCCAAAGGCGACGGTTCGTGCGTGGTGCTGGTCGATGCCTCGAATGGCGCCGGCGATTCGGCGCCCCCGGGCCACGAGACGTTGTTCGACGGTACAAGTTGGCGCCGCAGCGCCTTTAGCAACCGGCTGCAATGCGACCACTGCGGTCGGGAATACCCCCTGCCTGAGCCGCGACTGTACAGCTTCAACAGCCCCTTGGGGGCCTGCCCTACCTGCGAAGGCTTCGGCAACGTGATGGACGTCGACATGGAACTCGTCGTTCCCGACGCCAACAAATCGCTTCGCGAAGGGGCGATCGCCCCTTGGAATACGCCCTCGTATGCCCACGAGCTGGAAGAGTTGCTGACGCTGGCCGGCGACTATGGCATCGACGTCGACGTGCCCTATGCCACGCTCGGCGAAGAGGCGCGCCGACTGATCGACGAAGGCGTCCCGGACCGCAAGTTCGGCGGCCTGCGCGGCTTCTTTGCCTGGCTCGAGCGGCGCAAGTACAAGATGCACATCCGCGTGTTTCTCAGCCGCTGGCGAAGTTACCACCCGTGCCCGGACTGCAACGGCGCCCGACTGCGACCCGAGTCGCTGGCCACGGAAATCGGCAGTCGCAATCTGGCCCAGATCTGCGCGCTGAAAATCCGCGACGCTGCCGACTTCTTTGCCCGGCTCGAGCTCAATGCCTGGCAACAGACGGTCGGCCGCATGATGCTCGAACAGGTCCGCGCCCGGCTGGGATTCCTTTGCGCCGTCGGGCTCGACTACTTGACGCTCGACCGCACGATGCGCACGACCAGCGGCGGCGAGGCCCAACGGATCGCCCTGACCACGGCCCTGGGCTCGAGCCTGGTCAACATGCTCTATGTGCTCGATGAACCATCGGTGGGCCTGCATCCGCGCGACACTGAGCGACTGTTGGGGGCGCTGCGGTCGCTGCGCGACCGGGGCAACACCGTCGTGGTGGTCGAACACGAGGAAGCGATCATCCGAGCCGCCGATCATGTCGTCGAAATCGGCCCGGGCGCCGGCGAACGTGGCGGCCAGGTAGTCTTCCAGGGGACGCCGCGGGATATCGAGGCCGACACGCGCAGCGCGACGGGCGACTACCTGTCGGGCCGAAGGCAGATCCGGCCGCCCCAGCAGCGGCGTAAGCCGAATCACGGCTGGATCAGGCTGGTGAACGCCCGCGGGAACAATCTGCAGAACCTGACGGTCGAATTTCCGCTCGGCGTGCTCTGCGTGGTCAGTGGTGTGAGCGGCGCAGGCAAGAGCACGCTGGTGCAAGACACGCTGTACCCGGCGCTGTGCCGCCGCATGCGGAAAGAAGCTGCCCAGTCGGCCTTGTGCGACGACGTGCTGGGCGACGGCCAGCTCGACGACGTGATTCTGGTCGACCAGAGCCCCGTGGGACGAACGCCCCGTTCGAACCCGGTGACCTATCTCAAGGCGTTCGACGAAATCCGCGCGGTCTTTGCCGACACGTTCGATGCCCGGATGCGAAACTACACGCCCAGCCATTTCAGCTTCAACGTCGACGGCGGCCGCTGCCCGGGCTGCGAAGGCGACGGTTATGTCGAGATCGACATGCAGTTCCTGCCCGACGTGTTCATGAAGTGCAGCCAGTGCGATGGTCAGCGCTACCGGCCGGAAATTCTCGAGGTGCTCTACCGGGGACGTTCGATTGCCGACGTGCTGCAGATGACCGTCCGCGAGGCGTTTACCTTCTTCCGCGGCTCGCCAAAGGTGCAGGTCCGGCTGAAACGGCTGATCGACGTGGGGCTCGACTACCTGCGCCTGGGACAACCGGCGAATACCTTGAGCGGCGGCGAGGCCCAGCGCCTGAAACTGGCCGCCTACCTCTCGACCGCCAAGCGCGGCCGCTGTCTGTTTCTGCTCGACGAACCCACGACCGGCCTGCACTTTCAGGACATTGTGCAGTTGCTCGATTGCTTCGATGCCCTGTTGGCCGTAGGACATTCGTTGATCGTCGTCGAGCACAACCTGCAGATGATCGCCGCGGCAGATTACATTATCGACCTGGGACCGGGCGCGGCCGACGAAGGCGGACGCCTGGTCGCGACGGGCACGCCCGAGGCGGTCTCGCGCAATTCGAAAAGCATCACGGGAAAGTTTTTGAGCAAATCTCTGGCGCAAAGCGCTCAGGAACGCTCGGCATAGCCATCCGCAAACTCAGACATGTAAAGGCACCCTGGCAATGCAGCGACCATCGTACGGCTGGAGAGCTTTGATCCTCGCGGCAATCATTGTTCCCGCGGTTGGCTCAAGTGGCTGCGGCCCGGCCCCCCATTTGCCGGGCTCGGTCCCATCGCCTGCGACCGCTCCGCTCCCAGCGCCGGCCCCCGCTGCGCCGCAGGCTCAAGGCTGGCCCGCCGGTAGCGACGCGGCCCAGAGCCTCGACGAGCTGGCCGCGCATCTCCGCAAGACGGTCGACGAATTCGTCGAGATGCACGAGAGCAGCTACTACCCCACGGGCTGGTCGAAGATGCGGCGCGTGGTCAGCGACGTGACCGTCGAACGGCACGAGGCCGCAGGCAAGCAGACCGCCATCGTGCACGTGACCTATGTGAAACACTTCTCCCGAATGCACAAGTTGCGGGAAGATGCCGCGAAAGAAACCGAGCTGCTGCCCGCCAGTCCCGGACCGACGTTCGAGTCGATGCGCTCGTCGAAGAATGTGCAGTCGGAGCCCATGGAGTTGGCCTTGTCGTATGAGTTGCAAGGCGACACCTGGCGGCGCGTCGGCGAGACGATCAAGCCACCGTTCAAGGAAGGTCGCGACCTGGCCGACAAGCTCGGTCTGCCGTAAGCGCGAACCCGTTCCCGGAGAAGTTTCCCGTTCCATGCCGGACGCCCCCGATTCGCCTGATTCCCTGGCGCGCTATGCGCGCCAGATGCTGTACCCGCCACTGGGCCGCGAGGGACAAGAACGCCTGGCGCGCGGGCGGGCGCTCGTCTGCGGGTGCGGGGCCCTGGGCAGTGTGATCGCCAATACCCTGGCCCGCGCCGGCGTCGGTCACCTGCGTCTGGTCGATCGCGATTTCCTCGAGCTGAACAACCTGCAGCGTCAGGTGCTGTATGACGAGGACGACGTGGCGGGCGATCTGCCCAAGGCCATTGCCGCGGCGAACAAGCTACGCCGCATCAACTCGGCCATCGAGATCGAGCCCGTGGTCGCCGACGTCGATAGCGGCAACGTGCTCGAGCTGGCCCGGGACGTCGACGTGATCGTCGACGGGACCGACAATTTCGAGACGCGATTCCTGCTGAACGACATTGCCTTGCGCGAGCGCATCCCCTGGGTATATGGCGGCTGCATCGGGGCCGAAGGCCAGACGATGACCATCTTGCCGGGCGAGACACCCTGCCTGCGCTGCCTGGTCCGCGACACGCCCCCCCCGGGGACGACGCCCACCTGCGACACGGCTGGCATCCTGGGCCCGGTGATCAATGTGATTGCCTCGCTCGAGGCGCTCGAAGCGATGAAGATCCTGGCCGGCCGCCGCGAGGCGGTCAGTCGGACCCTGACGGTCGTGCACCTCTGGGACAATCGCATCCGGCAGGTAAAGCTCGATGCGCTATCGAGCAGCGACTGCCCGGCCTGCCAGGGCCGGGAGTTTCCCTGGCTCGAAGGCACCCGCGGCAGCCGTTCGGCCGTGCTCTGCGGTCGCAATGCCGTGCAGCTTAATCCGGCCGAACCGACGCTCATCTCGCTCGATGAAATGGCCGCGCGCCTGGCCGGTACGGGCGAGATCCGCCGCAACGCGTTCCTCTTGCGGCTGGCCGTGGACGACTACACGTTAACGCTGTTTCCCGACGGCCGGGCCATCATCGCTGGCACCGACGATCCGGCGGTTGCGCGGACGGTTTATGCGCGCTACGTCGGGGCCTAATCGGCGAGCGCCGCCACCCGGGTCGCCGCTTCCATGATCCGCTGTTCGGTGGCCTCGCCGCGGACAAATTCGCCAGTCAAACGCCCCTCGCAAAGCACCAGGATCCGATCGCTCACGGCCAACAGCTCGGGCAGTTCGCTCGAGGTGACCAGGATCGCCAAACCCTGGCGGCAGAGCTGGTCCATGAGCCGATACAGCTCAGCCTTCGCGCCCACGTCCACGCCGCGCGTCGGGTCGTCGAGCAGCAGCACCTTGGGCCTCGTCAGCAGCCAGCGCGCGATGATCGACTTCTGCTGGTTGCCCCCACTCAGGCTGGTGATCGCCGCGTCGGGGCCGGACGTCTTGATTCCCAGCTCTCCGATCGCTCCTTGGGCGAGTCGCTGCTCCAGGGGCGGATAAATCAGCCCTGCGGAGAGCGTCTGCGCCAGCGCGCGGAGCGTAATGTTCTGCCCGACGTTCATCCGCTCGAAGATGCCCAGGCGCTTGCGGTCCTCGGTGACCAGGGCCATGCCCGCGCGGCACGCCTCGGACGGATTAGCAAACTTGACCGGGCAGCCGTCGAGCAGGATCTGGCCCAGGGGTACCTCGCGGCTCGCCCCGAACAGACATTCGAGTAGTTCGGTGCGCCCCGCACCCACCAGGCCGGCGATGCCGACGATCTCACCCCGGCGCAGCTCAAGACTCACCTCGTGCAGGCGCCAGTGCCGGGCGTGTCCCGGCCAGGGCAAGCTGAGGCGATCGACGCTCAGCACCACTTCGCCCGGGGGGCCCGGCGTACGGGCTTCGGCCGCTTCGATCTCGCGCCCGACCATCAGATGCGTGACTTCGCGCGGCGTCGTCTCGGCACGGGGCATCGTCCGCACGTGCCTCCCGTCGCGCAAGACGGTGATCGTATCGGCCAGGCGAAACACCTCGTCCATTTTGTGCGAGATATAGAGCATGGTGACCCCGCGCTGTCGCAGCCTGGCCAGGATGCGCTCCAACCGCGCCGATTCAGCTTCGGTCAGTGCACTGGTCGGTTCGTCGAGAATCAAGACGTCGGCCGCAAGCGACAACGCCTTGGCGATCTCGACTAATTGCTGGTCGCCCACGCGCAATCGCCCGACGGGCCGATCCGCGGGCACGGCGCATTCGAGCTCGGCCAGCAGGGCCGTCGCCTCGCGCAGCATGGCGCGCTCGTCGAGTAGCCCCCACGCGGTGCGCCGCTCGCGGCCCAAGAACACGTTCGCGGCGACCGACAGTTCTTCCACCAGGTTCAATTCCTGGTGGATGATGCTGATGCCGGCCGCCTCGGCATCGCGCGTGCCGCGGAATTGCATCTCGCGACCGGCGACGCGCACGCAACCCTCGTACTGCGTAACCACGCCAGCGAGGATTTTCATCAGCGTGCTCTTGCCTGCGCCGTTCTCGCCGACGATCGCATGCAGGCTGCCGCGGCGCACGGAGAGCGAAACGTCGTCGAGCGCAACGACGCCGGGATACCGCTTCGTGACGTGCTCGATCTGCAGATGCGGCTCGGCGGTCATGCAACAATTGCCTATCGGGCCGTGCGCGTCAACCGGCGTTCGAGCACCTGCAACCCGACCAGCAGCGCCAGCGCCGCGAGCCCCGCGCCGACGCCCACTTGCAGGCGAAACACGATCGTCGCCACGGCGCCGATGAGCAGCACCAGCGCCACGGTGGCCACGATGCCCAACGCCCCCGGGAACAGACGCTGCCGGGCAGCGATCATCGCCCGCCAGTTGTTGAATGCGACGGCGACCACTACGAGCAGGCCGACGATCAGGCCCTCGTACACCTCGGCGCCGCTGTTGATGATCTTGGCGATGCTATCGACCACGACGCGTAAGAACACGCAGCCCAACACCACACCGAACACGGTGCCTACGCCGCCCTGCAGGCTGCAGCCGCCGACGACGGCCGCGGCGATCGCGTTGAGTTCGTACGCGCGTCCCAGGGTTTGGGGGTCGGCGACGCTCTGGTCGGCGATATAAAGTACCCCGGCCAGCGACGAACAAAGCGCGCCGATGCAGTAGGCCAGCCACTTCAACTGGTCGGTGCGAATGCCGCTGAGCCGCGCGGCCTCTTCATTGCCGCCCAACGCATAGAGGTGGCGGCCCACCACCGTGCGGCTCAGCAGCAGCGCCGCGAGCACGGCCAGCACGGCAAAAATCGCCACTGGAATCCAGACGTTCGTAGCCAACGACCGGAACTGCGGATCGAAAATCTGGATCTGCGTGCTGCGCGCGCCGGCAAACGACTCGGTGACTTTTTCGGCCAACGCCCGGCCCAGGCTGCGCAGCCCCACCAGCGTGGCCAACGTCGCCACAAAGGGCGGCAATCCGACGGCCGAAATGAGCCACGCGTGGAGACTGCCGATCAGAAAACCCACGATCAGCGTGCCCAGCACCGCGACGATGATCACCGCAGGGCCAACCGGCTCGGCCCGCTGCATTTGCTCGGGAGCCATCGCCAGCATCAGAGCGCCGCAGATCGTACCGCTAAAGGCGATCACCGAACCGGCCGACAAGTCGATGCCGCCCGAGATGATGACGATGGCACTGCCCAGGGCAAAGATGCCCAGCAACGACGCGTGACGCGAAACGTCGTGTAGGCTCGAGAGCGGCTCGTGCCAATACACGCGCTCTGAATCGAGCAGCACCGTCCCCAGCAACACGGCCAGGATCGCCACGATCAGGCCCGATTCATGGGCCTTGAACAGTCTGGCCAAAGTACGCATGGGCTCTAAACCGGAAGCGCGATCGGAGCATGCAAGGGGCCGAGCGTCACGATCCCTTCAGGTTGTACTTGTCGAGCCAGGCGCGAAACTCCGACAGCTTGAGAAACTGTGTCTTCGCACCGAACAGCTCGGCTTTGAGCGGTGAGCCCTCGTCGGGCACCACGACCTTCAAGCCCGTGTCGTACAAGTCGCCGTCCGGCTGGCCATGCTGCGGGAGCATGGCCTTGATCGTTTCCTGGTCGTCTTTCACCAAGGCATTCAGCAGCCGCACGCCCTGGTAGCCCATCTCGTACGGGTTCTGTACGACCATCGCGTCGATGTCCCCTGCGGACATCTGCTGGATCGCCAGCGGCTCGGCGTCGAACACGACGACGTTGTATTTCGACCTCGATTGCGTTTCGCGGACGACGTCGACGATGGCGGGGGCGTTGTACGACCAGATACCGACGAGCGTCGTCAGGCCGGGATGGTTGCGGATCGCGTTGCGCACGTTTTCCCGGGCACGCGTGCGGTCATTCTCATCGCCCATCTTGTCGAGTTCTTGAAACTTGTCCCCGGCACCCTCGCAGAAACCGCCGATCCGCTCGATGGCGTTTTGGGCGCCGGTGCGGCCGACGAAGGTGACGAATTGCCCGCCGTCGGGACGGAGATTGCGGGCCGTGATACCGAGTTGCCGGCCGCCTTCCAGATTGTCGGTGCCGATGAAAGCGAACCGCGCGTCGCGATACTTGCTCCGATCGACGTCGGAGTCGATCGTGACAACCTTCACACCCCGGGTCTGGAGCTTCTTGAGCTCGTCGGCGATGGCGGCATTGGCCGCATCAGTCACCGAAACCGCCACGCCCAGGATGTCGTTCTGCGTGTTGTACTGCCGCAGCCGATTGATCTGGCCGCCGGGGGTCGCGTCGTTGTTGTCGAGCGCGGCGTTGACACCGAGTTCCTTTGCCGCGGCTTGAATGCCCACGCGCACGGCGTCCCAAAACGGCGAGTCGCCGTTCATCAGCAGGACGATCCGCCCGCCGGCAGCGGGTGTCGAGGACGCGGAACCCGAATTGGAACCGGTCTCCGACGAACAGCCGGCGCTGGCCAGGCAACCGGCCAGCAACATCAATCCCAGCGTCTGGGCGCGCAACATCACCGGTAGCTCTCCCGTGCGAAGCATGTCACACCAGCGCCGCCGGCGGCTGCTCCCCATGCAGCACGCCTGCCGGGCAGCAACTTATTCCGCGGCGGTCGTGGCCGGCGAAGCAGCAGCCGGAGTCGTGCTCGCGGCGTCGCCCGTCGCGGCCGGGGCCGGCTCTTCGTGCTTGCAGCCCGCTGCGACACACATCCCCGCCAGTACCATCAACGCCAGCAATCCGCGTAGCGATTTCATCGTCTTCTCACCTTTCCGTCGGAGTTCGATCCAAGCTCTGGTGTTTGAGGTAAGCCCCGGATTTTAAAAGCCTTCCAGCCGATTCGCAAGTTGCCCGTAGCTGCAAAGGTGCTCGCCGTTGCTTGCTGGGCGATTGGTACCGGTCAGGCAATTTGTACCCGCTGCGGAACCCATGACAGGGCCCGCGCGCTTCGCCGAAGTCAGTTGACCGAGGTTCCGATAGGTGGAATGACCTCGTCGTGATCCTCACTTCCGGCAAACTCCGCCATGAAACGCAACCGGGCCGGTCGCTCGCCAACGACCAGCGCCGCCGAGGCCGCAGCTTCGCGCAGCCAGCCCTTGCAGGTAGGGAACTGGCTGCTCGAACAACCGCTCGGTGCCGGCGCCTTGGCAACCGTCTACGCGGCACGGCCGTCACAAAGCCCGGGTGCCCCGTTGGCCTATGCGGTCAAGCTGCTGTCGCCGCGCTGGCAAGACGAACCGCGCGCCGTAGCGCTGTTGCGCCGCGAGGCGCTCGTCGGCCGAACGGTGAGCCATCCGAATCTGGTGCCGGTGCTCGCGGCGCACACGCAAGAGCCGCCCCATTTCCTGGTCATGCCGCTGCTGGAAGGCCAATCTCTCGCCGCGCGGATGCGCTCGGATTGGTCGCCGCCCTTGGCGGTGGCGTTGTGGATCGGCCGCCAATTGGCCGAGGCGATTGCCGCGTTGGCCGAGGCCGGTTGGATTCATGGCGACATCAAACCGGCCAACGTGCTGCTATCGCCCCGCGGTCACGCCACACTGATCGATCTGGGATTTGCACGCCGGCCCGACGAAGAACGTTGTGCCGCCGATCGGCCTGTACTGGGCACGACTTCGTACATGGCGCCCGAGGTGTTCAGCTCAAGGCTCCAGGCGGATGAACGCAGCGATCTCTACAGCCTGGGTGTGACACTCTACGAGCTGTTGGCGGGCCGGTTGCCATTTCCGGGCGAATCGGCCGAACAGGTCGTCGCTTGCCAGCGTGGGGTCGCACCGACTTCGTTGCGATCGATCGCCTCGAATGTTCCTGCGGCGGCAGCGGAATTGATTCACGCCTTGCTTGCAAAGGAACCACTGCGGCGACCGCAAACCGCGCGCGAAGTGGCAGACCGGCTGGCTTCCCTGGAAATCGAAACCTTGCTCGACGGCCGACTGAGTTCGAGCCCGACTACGGCGACGCCCCGCGCGACGTCCGGAGCGGTTCGCGGTCCTCATCTGCAGGAAGCCGCCAACCTTGCCGGTTACGATGGCAGCTTCGCGCCCCGGTAGCTCATGTCGAGCACGTCCATCGGATGCAACACCCTCAGCGGGCGACGCTGTGTCCGGGCCTCGCGGGCAATCTGCAATAAGCACCCGGCGTTCGCGGTAATCACCCATTCAGCGCCGGTCGCGTCGATATTGGCCAGTTTGCGGCGTGCCAGGCGCCCGGCCATCTCGGGTTGCGTGAGGTTGTAGGTCCCCGCGGCACCGCAGCACAGCTCGCTCTCGACCAGCTCGCGTAGTTGCAGCCCCGGCACTTGGGCCAGCAGGCGGCGCGGAGCCTCGCGAATCTTCTGGGCATGGGCCAGGTGGCAGGCGTCGTGATAGGTCGCCACCGCGGCGATCTCACCCCGCGGCGCGATCAGACCCAGGCCGTCGAGAAACTCGTTGACGTCCTTGACCTTGGCCGCGAGCTGCTCGCGTCGCGCGGCCTGAGCGTCGTCCCAGGCGTGGCCGTAATCCTTCAACATCGAGCTGCACCCGGCCACATTGACGATCACGGCGTCGACCTCCGGGGCAGCGAAGGCGGCGACGTTGTCATCGGCCAGGGCCCGCGCCGGTTCGGCACTGCCGGCGTGGTAGTAAATCGCGCCGCAGCATTTTTGAGCGCGCGGCACGACCACGTCGCAGCCGTTCTGCTGCAACACCCGGGCCGTGGCCCAGTTCGTACCACGAAACATCACGTCGGCCACGCAGCCTGTGAACAGCGCCACACGCGCGCGGCGCGGGCCGATCGCCGGCAGAAACTCGGGCAGCTCCGGCTCGCTCGCGCCGAGCGGCGGCAGCATCTGCACGAGTTGCCGCAGACGGGGTGGCAACAGCCCGATGAGTCCCAAGCTCTCGGCCAGGCGCATCAGTCCCAGCCGCTGCGCGAGGCGCGCCGGCCAGAGCGCCGCGCGCATCCGCGCCGGATGCGGAAACATGCCGAACAAGATCCAGCGATGGAACCAGTCGGACGACTTGGGCGGCAGGTCACCGCCTTGTTCCATCGCGGCCCGAAACGGCTCGATCAAGCGGCCATATTGCACGCCCGATGGGCAGGCCGTCTCGCAATTGCGGCAATCGAGACACAGGTCCAAGTGGCCGCGCACCTCGGGAGACAATTCGAGGCGTCCATCGGTCACGGCCCGCATCAGATAGATGCGTCCGCGCGGGCTGTCGTTCTCGTTGCCCGTCTCGAGAAACGTCGGGCACGACGCGGTGCACAAGCCGCAATGCACGCAATCGAGGAAGTACTCGTAGTCGATTCCCGCGCCGGGATTCTTGCACGGTGCCGGGGATGCGAATTGCGGTGCGGTCATCGCTGCAGGGGCATGTGGGGCGTGACGTCGTTCATGAATTAGTACACAAATCGTCCCGGGTTGAGCAGACCCCGAGGGTCGAACTGTTGCTTGACGGCGGTCATCAAGTGCCGCGCCGCGTCCGGTGGCCCCCAAACCAGCTCGGGCGTGCGCAAATGATCGTCGGCCGATGCGAGCACGACCGCGTGCCCGGAGGCGCGCTGCACTTGTGGCCAGAGGAATTCGCGCCACAAGGCCGGCCCTGGGGCCAGCGCAGTCTGCGGCAGCCGCACGACGCAGATGCCGTTGCCCGCGTGGGCCTGGATCGAAGCATCCGGCATGCGCCCGCGAATCGCCGCCACGAGTTCGACGAGTCGGCTGGGTAAGACGGACAGTTTGACGACGGCTGCCGCGCCGCGGTCCAGCGCGCTAGCGGCCTCGGGAAAATCGGTCAGGCGCTGCCAGCATCCCGGCACCTGCTGCTCGGCAACGACAGTCGCCGCCCCGACGCCAGCGGAACGCCACTCACGATCGATCTGCTCGAGCTGCCAGGCAACCTCGACGTGGGTACCCTCGAAGCCGAGCACGACGCGTGCCGGTAGAGTCGCGTCGAGCCCCGCCAGCGCCGGATCGTCCAGCCAGTCGGGTCCGGCCAGGAGTTCGACAGCCACAGGCGTAGTCTGCGAAGTGGTCAGCCCGCCTAGCACGCGCTCGGCCTGCTGCCAATCGGCCACGCAGCAAGCGGCCAGCGCCGAGGCCTCTACCTGCGGACGGACCTTGAACGTGACCTGAGTGATGATGCCCAGTGTCCCCAGCGAGCCGGTCAACAATTTACAGAAGTCATAGCCGGCGACATTCTTGACCACGCGGCCGCCGCCCTTGAACGCCACGCCCCGGCCGTCGACCGCCGAGATTCCGATTACATAATCGCGTAGCGTGCCGTAACCGAATCGCCGCGGCCCGGCAGTATTCGTCGCGATCGCACCGCCGAGCGTGGCCTGCTCCGAGCGCGGTACGTCGATCGGCAGCCGCTGCCCCTGGGCCGCCAATGTCGTCGCCAGCGTGGCACAGGAAATCCCCGCCTCGACGGTGATCGTCATGTCCCGGGCGGGGTAATCGACGATGCGTTGCAAACGGTCGAGCCGCAGCCCGAGCCCCGGACGACCCGCCTTTGCGCCAAACTCTAGGCTCGTGCCGCCACCGATCGGGTAGATCGCCGTATCGTCGTGATAGGCGCGCTCGACGATCGCGGTCACCTCGGCCGTGTCGGCCGGGTGCAGCGTCGAAGTCAGCGGTATATGTCCAGCGGTGTCGTGCAAGGTAAGGCTGGCGAAAGATTGGAAGCAGATCAGTGTAGCTACCCAAGTCGCCGTGGACAGCGACCCCAGGCAGGAGAGGGTAGTAATCGCAGCCCGACCCAGCGCTCGATTAAACGGCCGCGCGCCGGCCTGGATGCATCTGCTCCATGCCACATGCTCCGGCCGTGGGCAGCATCTTCTTGGGGCTCAGGCGGCCGAGCGGATTGAAGGCCTGGCGCAGTCGCTCCATCGTCGCCAGGTCATCGGCCGTGAACAATTTGGGCATGAAATTGAGCTTTTCGACGCCGATGCCGTGCTCGCCGGTGACGCTGCCACCACAGGCGATGCAAGCCTCGAGGATTTCCTCGCTGGCCGCGAGCACGCGGCGCACCTGGTCCTCGTCGCGCTCGTCGAACAACAAGATGGGATGCAAGTTGCCGTCGCCCGCGTGGAACACGTTGACGATCCGGATGGCGTGGCGGCGGCCGATTTCGCTGATCGTGGCCAGGATTTCCGGCAGCTTCGTCCGCGGCACGACGCCGTCTTGCGTGCAATAGCTCGGGCTCAGCCGACCAACGGCTCCGAAGGCCTGTTTCCGCGATTTCCACAGCAGTTGGCGCTGTTGGATCGTTTCGGCCTGGCGTACTTCGCGCGCGCCGTTGCTCATGCACAGCGAGCTGATCCGGTCGCGCTGCTGGTCGAGGCCCGCTTCGAGCCCGTCGACCTCGATCAGCAAAATCGCCTGGGCATCGAGCGGAAACCCGAAATGAAACGCGGCCTCGACCGCTTCGAGGATGCCCTGGTCCATCATTTCGAGTGCCGCCGGAATGATCCCCGCCGCGATGATCGCGCTAATGGCGTTTGTCGCGTCGGTCACGCTGTCGAACACGCCAAGCATCGTGCGATAGCCTTGCGGATCGCGGGTCAAGCGCACCCAGACCCGGGTCGCGATGGCCAAGGTGCCTTCGCTGCCGACCATGATGCCTGGCATGTCGAGTCCCGCGGCGTCTTCGGCTGGCCCGCCCAACTGGACGATCGATCCGTCGGCCAGCACGCATTCGACCCCCAGCACGTGATTGACGGTCACGCCGTATTTGAGCGTGTGCGGTCCGCCGGAGTTCGTGGCGACATTACCGCCGATCGTGCAGGCACCCTGGCTCGAGGGATCGGGGGCATAGTGGTAGCCCGTGCCCTTGAGCTTCTGCGTCAGCCATACGTTGACCACGCCGGGTTCGACGATTGCGTACCGGTCGCGCAGTTGAATGTCGAGGATGCGGTTCATCTTCGTGAGCACGATCATCACCCCGCCGTCGACCGGCAGACAGCCTCCGGCGAGGCTGGTGCCGGCGCCCCGGGGCAGAAACGGCACGTCGTATTCGTTGCAAAGCTTCACAATCGCAGAGACTTCCGCGGTGCTGGCCGGAAACACCACGGCGTCCGGGCAATTCTTTTCGATCACGAAGCCGTCGCACTCGTAGACCAACAGCTCGGCATGGTTCGCCAGCACGCGCTCGCGGCCCAACAATTCACGCAACTCGTCGATCAGCTTCGGCAGACGCAGGGCAATCATCGGCAACCGGTTTTGACAGGTAATTCTCGAGTCGAACCAGGCAAGGCGGATTGTAAATGCCAACCTGCTAGCAGGCCAGTTGCCGAGGTTCGTACCCCGGCGGCAGCAATGCCAGCAACCTGGCGTGCTTGCAGAAGCACGCGATTTCGTCTGGGGTCCGCGGGCGGCCCTGGAGTAAACTCCGCGAACCATTGGGGGAACCGCCCTGCCTGCCCCGTCCGCGCGTCATCGCCCGATCATGTTCGCTACCAGGACACTCCTGCTGATCGTGGCCTGCGCGGGAATCGCCGCAGCGGCCAACGCATCGCCGCCGCCGGATGCGTTGAACGTCGCCGCGGGCGAGTTGACGGTCGAAGAGCCGCTGGTGATCGATGGCGATGCCTACCGGGTACCTGGCTACGGCGAGCCGCAGCAGCATTTCTGGCCTGGCCCCTATTTCCCGCAGGGATTTGCCGGGCCCACGCCCGCGGTGCGCAGCCCCTGGCAGTGGACGTTGCTGCCCGACGGACTGTTGTACCGGTCGTACCTGGCCGGCCCGAACGAGCCTCGCTTTGGCGGCGTGTTTCAGCACACCGAGGGCGTGGGCAATTTTTGGGACATCACCCTGGGCGGCCGCGCGGGCATCGTGCGTTACGGCAACAACAGCCTCGAAGCTCCGGAAGGCTGGCAATTGGATATCGAGGGCGCCGCCTTGCCGCGGCTCGATCTGACCAGCGAGCGCGATCTGCAGTCGGTCGACTTTCGCTTCGGCGTGCCGATCACCTATGCGGTGGGCGCCTATCAAGCCAAGGTGGCCTACTATCACCTCAGCTCGCACTTGGGCGACGAGCTGCTCGAGGACGACCCGACGTTGGTGCGAGACAATTACAGCCGCGACGTGCTTGTACTCGGTCAGGGCTACTTCCTGACGCCCGATGTGCGGCTCTACGGCGAAGTCGGCTATGCGTTCTACACCTCGGGCACTGCCGAAGCCTGGGAGACGCAGTTCGGGGCCGAATTCAGCCCCGCCTGGCCCACCGGCATCGCCGGGGCGCCGTTTGCGGCCGTTAACGGCTACCTCCACCAGGAGTTAGACTGGGGAGGCAGCTTTGTCGCCCAGGTGGGCTGGCAATGGAGGGGCGACTATAACCGGCATTTGTTCCGGCTCGGTTTCCAGTATTTCTACGGGCACAGCAATCAATTCCAGTTCCTGACGCGTATAGAACAGCAATACGGATTCGGGATCTGGTACGACTACTGAGCGGTGGCTCCCGGCCTGCCGGGGTTGAACTGCAAGGAACGCACACGCATGCGGCGAGCATGGGCCAACCACCGGGTATTCTTCCAGGAATTCCGCAGAAACTTTCACACTACCGGGGCCGTGCTGCCGAGCGGCAAGAAACTTGCCCAGGCGTTGACGCGGCATTTGCACCCCGGCGCCGACCAGCACGCCACAGCTCCTGCGCGCCGGCTGCTCGAAGTGGGGCCCGGCACAGGCGCCGTGACCGAAACGATCATCGGGCAAATGGGCCAGGCCGACACCTTGCACCTGGTCGAATTGAACGAGGCGTTCGTCGAGCGGTTGCACCACCGCTTCGAACACGAACCGCATTTTCGCCGCGTGGCGCCGCGCGCCCAGGTGTTCCACTGCGCGGTCGAACATTTGCCTACTGAGCCGACGTACGACGCGATCGTCTCGGGATTGCCCTTCAACAACTTCGAGCCGGAACTGGTCGAACAGTTGCTGGCCAGTATGTGTTCGTTGCTGCGTCCGGGCGGAACGCTGTCATTCTTTCAATACGTCGGCGTCCGTCCCGCACGCTCGTTCGTAAGCAATGCTCGCCAGCGTGCGCGGCTCGCCGGTATTGGCCGGGCTTTGGAGCGCGCGCTCGACCAGCACGAAGTTCAGCGCGAGCTGGTCTGGTCGAACGTACCGCCGGCATGGGTGCATCACATGCGCGTCGAATCGGCGCTGCGGAGCTAGCCGCGCCGTCGCCGGCGAGCCAGGCTCGCCCAGCCCAACAGGGCCATGCCCGTGGACAGCAGCGTCAGGCTCGTGGGCTCGGGCACGATCTCGTTCGTCAAGTTGAACGCCAACGATTTGTTCGACTGAAAGAAGCTGCCGTTGGCGACCGAGTATTGATGCGCATTGCCGCCGGAATTGGCGCTTTGTGCCCAGGCCCAGTCGTTGCCCCCTGAATTATTCGAGATGCCCAACCAATAGGTGGTGCTGGCCGTCAGGGCCACGTCGGCGACAACCGCGTCGTACAAGTACAGCATGCGGCCGGAAAATGTCGTGCCGGTGGCGGTCCGCGTCAGGTTGAGAAGATTGAGCGTCGTGTTGACCGTGCCGGGGGCGGCAGCGTTGTTGTTGTAGACCTGGATCGTAAATGCGTCGGCCGCGGGGACCGTGCCGGTGTTGTAGATGCCCCACCAGTGCACATCGCGAATCACGTTCTGACCTGCGCCGAGGCTGAAATTCTCAGCGGCCTCAGTGAAGCTCACGTGGTTGGCGTCGGCGAACAACGCCCCCTGGGCTGGGGTCGGCACCAGTTGCGGTGTGCCGTTATTGAAAATCACTGCGCCTCGCGCCGCGGGCAGAACCATGACCAGGAATCCCAGCACCAGGAGCGCCGGGCCGCACTGGACGAAGCCGTCGTGACAAATCGAACTCATTCGCAAGGGAGCCAGCATCCGTTGATTCCTCTCTTAGCAGTGGTTCGTGAAACACCAAGCCCGACGAGCAGGACGAGCAGAATGAAACAACCGACTGGCGCTACTCGCGCACAGGCCTGCGCCAACGAATCGGTCGGCAAGATGAACGAGAGAGTGAGCCCGGCGAATTACCGTGTTGCCCGGAGCAACAGGGGCGATCGCGCGATTCCGAACCGGCGCGACCGAAGACTCACTTGTTCCGACGCACTAGCGATACTCGAAGTCCTGCGAAAATCACCGTGCAATGAGCGTTATCTTCTCGATTGCGCCTGCCGATGCAAGTCAAATCGAGACCCAGGCAAGACGCGCAGCCCGCCCCGGAGCGCGAGGGTTGATTGTCTGGTGCGGAATGCGAGGACAAAGCTTGTTTGACCGCGACGCGAGGCCTATACTTCATCGATAACTCGTGTCATGGTTGACAGTTGCGCCGAGGCTTGGCGGACCACGGCGCCGGCGTGCCCGGCAATCGCCCGGCCCCGCGGCGTTTCAAGACGGAGGCATATCGTGCGGAAGCGACTCGTAAGCTGCGTCGTGTTGGCGGGCCTGTTGCTCGGATTCTCGCTGCCGTCCGGCGTTCTGGCCGATCCTGCGGCGGCCCCCGCGGCCGATGCGGCCGCCGCCTCGCAGGATGAGTACTACGAGCTCTACAAAGTGCTCGTCGACACGATGGATCAAGTCGAACGGAACTATGTCCAGGACATCAGCCGCCGCGAGCTGATCGAAGCCGCGATCCAAGGTGTGCTCCAAAAGCTCGACCCGTATTCGAGCTATATCAGCCGCGAGGAGATGAGCAGGTTTCGCGACAGCGTCGAAAGTCGTTTCGGCGGCATCGGCATTCAAGTCGGCATCGAAGACGGACACCTGATCATCCACACCCCGTTGGTCGGCACGCCGGCCTACCGCGCGGGCCTCCGCTCGGGCGATCGAATTACGGCCATCGAGGGTGAAAGCACCGAAGGCATCACGATCGATCAGGCGGTCCAGCGGCTCAAGGGCGAGGCCGGCACCGAGGTGCACATCACCGTGCTGCATCCCGGCGATGAAGAGACCGAAGAGGTTGCGCTCAAACGCGAAGTGATCGAGGTCGAGACCGTGCTCGGCGATCACCGCAACGAAGACGACTCGTGGAACTTCCTGCTGGATGAAGAACGGAAGATCGGCTACGTCCGCATCACAGCCTTCAGCCGCGAAACGGCCGACGAATTGCACCAGGCCATGGACAGCTTAACCAAGCAGGGACTGCGCGGCTTGATCCTCGACTTGCGGTTTAATCCCGGCGGACTGCTCACTTCCGCCATCGAGGTCAGCGATATGTTCATTGCCGATGGCCGGATCGTCAGCACCAAGGGACGCAACACCGACGAGCGCGTCTGGGACGCGGAAAAACCCGGAACTTACGAAGGTTTTCCCATGGTCGTGCTCGTCAACCAATATAGCGCGAGCGCCAGCGAGATCGTCTCGGCCTGCCTGCAAGACCACGGCCGGGCCATCATCGTCGGCCAGCGCACCTGGGGTAAAGGCAGCGTACAGAACGTCGTCGAGCTCGAAGGCGGACTCAGCGCCTTGAAGCTCACCACGGCGAGCTACCAGCGCCCTAACGGACATAACATTCACCGCTTCCCGGATGCCAAGGAATCGGACGAATGGGGCGTGAAGCCGAATGACGGATTCGAAGTCAAGCTCGACGACGAGCAATTGCTGGCCATGGTCGAGCACCGGCGGCAGCGCGACGTCGTCCAGAGACACGGCAAACCCGGCCAGGACGCCACCCAGCAAGCGGGCGACGAGGCCGGCAAGACGGAGGCCGACGATCCGGCCTCGGCCGATCCGCAATTGCGAAAGGCGCTCGAGTATCTCCGCAGTCAGATGAGCGCCGACCAGTCGTGACACGCCGTTTGCTGGCGCTGGAATCGACCTGCGACGAAACGGCCGCCGCGGTGGTGGCCGAAGATCTGGCCGTCCTGGGCGCGGCCGTCGCCACCCAACACGAGTTACATGCCCGCTTTACCGGCGTCGTGCCCGAAATCGCCTCGCGGGCACACGTCGAGTCGATGCTCCCGGTGATCGATCAGGCGCTGCGGCAAGCACAGTGCACGCTGGCCGAGATCGATGCCGTGGCCGTGGCGACGACCCCCGGTCTGGCCGGTTCGCTGGTCGTAGGACTGGCGGCAGCCAAGGCGCTGTGCGTGGCGCTCGATGTGCCCCTGCTGGCCGTCGATCACTTGCAGGCTCACATCTACGCCTGCCGCATCGCCGCCGGGCGCGAGGTCTTTCCCTGCGTGGGTCTGATTGTCAGCGGCGGTCACACGAGCCTGTATCGCTGCGACGGGCCGCTCGATTTTCACTTGCTGGGCTCAACCATCGACGATGCCGCAGGCGAAGCGTTCGACAAGGTGGCCAGCATGCTCGGGCTCGGATTTCCGGGCGGGCCGGCCATCGAACGGGCAGCGACAAACGGCGACCCGCGCGCTTACGACCTGCCTCGACCGATGCTCCACGAGCCCCATCTGCAATTCAGCTTTAGCGGGCTGAAGACCGCGGTGCGTTACGCCATCGCCGGCCCGGGACGGATTGATTTTTCCGCGTTGCGCCTGCCCTCGGAAGACGTGGCCAACCTGGCGGCCAGCTTTCAAGCCGCGGTCGTCGAAGTGCTGGTGGGCAAAGCGCTCGCCGCACTGCGCAAAACTGGTCACGGGCGGCTCTGCGTGGGCGGCGGCGTGGCGGCGAATCGCTTGTTCCGCGAACAGCTTCGTGACGCGTGCAATCGGCAGCAAGTCGAGCTGCATATCGCGCCGCCCGAGCTGTGCACGGACAACGCCGTGATGGGCGCGATTGCTTTCGAGCGCCTGCGGGCCGGGCTCGTCGAGCCACTCGACATCGACATCCAGCCGGGCCTGCTGCGCCCGACCGTTTCCAACTGATGCGGTGCACATGCCGTCGAACGAAAACGCCGCCGACATTGGCTGCCGGCGGCGTCGAGTTGTCGTGCCACTGCGGGTGCGCTGCGCGGACTAGAAGGTGCCGCCGCCGGTACCGCCCCCCGAGCTGCCGGTGCCGCCACCAAAGCCACCCCCACTGAAGCCCTGCCCGCCGGTGCCGCCCGAGCCCGAGGAGGTCTGCCCCGTGGCAAAGTTGAACACGTTCACCTCGCCGACGCCGGAGAAGATTGGCGCCCCGCTGAAACGCACATACCGGCGATCCGCGGAAATGACGGCCCGAGCAAACAACCGCGCGCCTTCGGGCAAGGTCACGATCACCGGTTGATAGCCTACGGCACTGTTGCCGATGTTTCGGGCGGCCAGGTTGCGAGCCACGGCCAGGTCGCGCAGCGACGAAGAGTTTTGAGAACCCAGGGCGTTAATCTGCTGGTTCAACAGTTCTTGCCGAATCTGCAACTGCTCGCCGGCCGCGGTGGCCACAATCTGATCAGACAGCGACTCGGTGCGCCGTCCATCGGCAACCTGAAACTTCACGACGGCGTCCGACTCGTCGACCGGAATCTGTTCGCGGTGGACCGTCTGATTCTTGGCGCCATAGTGATTGTAGACCTCGACGGTCACCTTGCCGGCAGTGACCTTGCCCCAGACGCGCCGCAACAACATCCGGTATTCGCCCGGGAAAGCCTTGGCGCAAATGTAGACTTCGCGGAGCGATCCCTGCGTCGTATCGCCTTGTTGTGGAATCGCGTCACCCAGCAGGGTGCCACCCGCGGTCGTCCGCGGATTGCGGAACGAGCAGACCGTGCCGGCCGGCTCTTCGACCATCACATCGACGTCGGCATCGCCAGTCCAAGAGACGACGACGACGACGTCGCGTGACACGGCATCGTCGAGCTGGGCCAGATAGGCGTCGGCCGCCTCCTTCTTCCCGTCGTTCTCGAGCTTGTCGAGCGTGGCGGCCGCAACGCGGTGGGCTTCGTCCCACAAGGGCGCGTCGGCGCCCGTCAGCACCATACCCAGCAGATTGGTCGTGGCCCATTCGATCGCATCGACGTCGTTCAGACGTTGAGCCAATTGCAGTCCCAGTGCATAGGGTTCGTGCCGGCCCGGCAGCGATTCGGCTGCCTTGCGGAACAGGGCCAAGGCGCGAGCTTCGTGTCCGGTGCGGCCGAGGTAGGATGCCACGTACAGCAGGTCCATGGCGTTGTCGCTGAAATCAACCGCCGACATGAGCGACCGTTCGATATCGGCCGCGGGCTTGCCGGCGGCCTCCATCGCGATCCCCAAAGCTTCGTACATCCATGGTTGCGGATGGCCGTGCGTGAGCGCCGAGTTGATCAGGGCCACGACGTGCTCGAAGCGTTGAGCCTTCATCAAGCGCCGCGCCGCGTCGCGCACGGCGAAGTCGGTCGGATTGTGCTGGCCGAAGTATTCATTCCACGCGACCGCCGGATCGGCACCCTCGGCAACGGTCAATTCAATCTTGGGAACGCGCTGCTCGCCCGGCTCGCCGGCAGCCGGCTGCGCGTCGGCGCGCGTGGCCGGCGCGGTCGCGCTCGCGGCGTCCGAAGCCGTCTCGTCGCTGGTCCCGGCTGCATTGGCCGCGGCCGGTCTGTCGCCCGATAGGCGCAACTCGTCCTCGACGGCAAACGCCTGGAAGCCGTTGCCGTTGGCAGGCAGCAAATTGCGGAGGGCGTTGTTGCGCAGCAGGTTGTTGCCGACGTTGAACTGACCGCCGCCGCCAAAACCGCCACCACCACCACCGAAACCACCGCCACCGCCGCCGAAGCCGCCGCCACCGCCACCGAAGCCACCACCGCCGCCGCCACCGCCGAAACCGCCGCTGGCACCGCCACCGAAACCGCCGGCGCCGCCGACGTTGATCGGCCTCACGGGCACCACCAGATCGGCCACCGGATAGACCTTGGTCACCAGCCGCGTTTCGGCGTCTTCCTTGCTCGTGATCAGCAACACCTCGTTGTCGATCACGTAGGTCAGCTCGAGGTCGGTGAGAATCAGTTTCAGGGCGTTGCGCAACGTAACCCCCTGCAGCGAACGATTGATCGGCGTATCGGACCCGATGGCCGCGTCGTCGAGGGCCCGTTGGTTGATTTCAATCTCGATCTCATGTCGATCGCCGAGGTAGTTGAGCACGTCGGTCAGCGGCGTATCGACGAATTCCAACTCGGTCGGCGAATCCAGCTCGCGCTGAATCTTCTTCTCGGCCTCATTGGTGCTCGACAAGTCGACCGAGGCGAACTGCTTGCGCCGCTCGGTCAGCAGCCGCCAGACTTCCGGATCGGGATAGACAATCGGCGGTTCATCGGATGTTGGCACGTGCGATCGTTCGACTGCTTCCAGGGCGTCGACCACCGCGTACCAGCGCTGCACGCGCAGCTTGTAAGCAATATCGATCGCACCGCCCATCGCGGCAAAATGCGCCGCCTGGGCCGCGATCCGCCCGCGAGTATCGATATCGCGGGCCTGCAACGCCACGGCGCGGGCATCCTTGAATCGCTCCTCATCCATCAAGGCATTGAATCGGGCGATCATCTGGGTGAGCTGCTGTTCCCGGACGTACAGCGCCTGGTTGATGCGTTCGCGCTCACGGGCTGCCGCTTCGAGGGCCTGCTGATTGATCACCTGTTCGGTGCTGACGACTTGTTGTGCGGCCGCCTGGCGCAGGCCCGTTTCGATCAGCGCCAGCAACTGCTCGCGGAGCTCCGGATCGAGTGCCGGCGCCTGCCGGACTTGTTCCTGCATCAGCGTGAGGCTGCTCTTGGCCACGTCGGGCTCTCGAGCCATGATCGCGCGGGCGTTGTTCAAGGCCTGTTGCACCTGGGCCTGAACGGCCTCGTTCAAGATGCGATTTTCCTCTTCGACTTCATTGAGGAACTCGCCGCTGTCGTCGGCCAAACCAGGATCTTCCGTGACGACATCGCCTTCGCGCACGGTGCCGGGCACGACTTCTTCGACCGGCGCCGGCGGTGCCTGCCGCGCGAGCCGCAGGTCACCCGGCTGCCCGGCGGCGGGCTGGGCCGCGGTTCGATTGCCACGCTGCATCGAGGTCCCTTGCTTGCGGGCGCGCGTCACGGCTCCCACCAGGGCCATGGTCTCGGGATCCGTCGGCGAAATCCGCTTCGCCTCGGCGGCCAATTGCTCGGCCTGATCCAAATCGCCGGTGGCGATCGCCTGCTGGCCGAGTTCACGCAGATCGCTGACCTGCCGATTCATCATCTGACGCACTTCGGCCAACCCGGCGACACCCAGGGTCGGAACGCTCAGCCCGCCATCGTGCGAGGCACGCTCCACCAGCTTGGGAAGAAACGACATATCGTCATTGGCCGGCGTCGGAGTCACCGTCCAGTTCAGGGCATGCGCTTCGCCGCGCTGTTCGCCGGCGATCTCCAGTTCAAATGGCTCGCTCGCGCCGCCGACACCGTACAGCACGGTTTCGCGATCAGCTCGCAACGGCAGTATCTCCGCCGGATAAACGGTCTGGAACGATTCGGGCAGTCGCACACTGCCGGGCCACATGACCGGCTCGGTCGTTGCAGCCGCGAGGAACTGGCCCGCTTCGGCGGCGGTCGTCTGAGGCACGTCGATCGAGAGCATGCCGCCGGTTAGATTCGCGAGCACGGCCAGCAATTGATTGTCGGTCTTGGGGCCAATCGCCAGGCTCGACACCGGAGCACGTTGCGCGACGAATTCGCGCGTCAGCCGCTGCATTTCGTCGGTGCCGACGAAAGTCCCCACGCTCATGCCATCGCCGATGTAAACCACCGCGCGATCATGTTCGGCTTGTTGTGCCGCGGATACCGCTTTCGCAAGCACCACGCCCATGTCGGTCGAACCCAGCGGCGCGCGGCCGGCGAGCTTGTTCAGCGCGGCGGTCATCTCGTCGCCCGCAGCCGGTACGAACCCTTCGCAAAGCGGCACCGCATCAAGATCGACCGCCATCAGGTGCACGCGGTCTTCCGGCCCTAGCGCCGCAAGGTAGGCACGCAATGCGGCCAAGGCCTTGTCGCGGACGACGCCGGTCTGACTGGCCGACGTGTCGAACAGCACGACCACATCGTGCGCTGCAGCCGCCGCCGGGCGCTCTTGCGGACGCAAGGCAAGCACGAAATACGATTGGCCATCGTCGTTGACGAATTGACCCAAGCGAGCCGCCTCTTGGCTCGCGGGCGCAGGCTCAGCGGCCTGGGCCGTGGCCCACGCGCAGCAAGCCGCGAGGCCCAAGAAGAATGCAGAATTGCGAATGACTTGCGCCATGACTGGAGAACTCCGTGTGAGATCTCGCCCGGGGCGCGCCGTCGTGTTCCGCGCGACGACGCAGTCGGCTGGGTGTGCGAGCTGATCAACAGCCGGGCTAAGCGAACTTCGCCTATTCTATTCAGCCGTAAAGCTTTCCACCAAGGAAAATCCACCCCAGACCGCGGTTCCGCAGCGGTCCCGGAGCCCGTCTGGCCGCTACGATCGGCGCGGCTGCTCTAACAAGGCCCAGCGACGGGTCCGGCCGTAGGCCGCAGCCGCCGTGCCATGGCCGCCGGCCGGGGCCAAGAATTCGGCTACCTGCGGGGAACCGTCCGTTGAATTGCCTTGGCAATGGCGACAATTCCGCGGGAAGGCAGGGGCGGTACCCACGATCAACGAAAAACAGGGTGAGCGAACCGCTGCAGCGGCCCGCCCACCCTGTCGAGGATGAGGTCGGTTCGTTGATTGGTGGTCCCGTCGGCCGGGTGCCAGCGGCCGACGACGACCGGCGTGTTACAGTCCCAGGTGCAGGTCTTCGGGCATCACCGCTGCCTGCTGAGCGGCCTCAACCGCGTCAGGGGCCGGACGATGAGGCTTCAGAACCCGCGCCAGATCAACCAGGCTACCCCCCAGGTGCTCGAGAATGACTGCCGTGGCATCGAGCAACTGCTGCGCACCTCGCGCGGCCAGCGCACGCTGCTCTTCAACGGAGAGCGGCGGTCGAGCGGGGGCGGCCACGGTGCGAGGGAAGCTGGCGGTTTCCCGCGCGACGAGACCAAGATCGGCCGCATCGAAGGCCGCTGCCGGGGCCGGACGGACCCAGACGCCCGTCACCGGCATGCCTAAACCGCCGCAATCACTTGGCACGACGCCATTGAGCCAGGAATTGGCGTAGAAATCGCCGATCGGCGCGAATCGATCTGTCGCGGGCTGAGCAACGCTTGTGCTGCCCTCGCGATGGTTGATTGCCAGGCAATCGTCATTTCCCAGGCTGTGCCGGGGATCGGCCGCGAGCTCCACCGAGTCGCCCACGCGCGGTTCGTCAGCAGCGACAGGAGCCTCGTTGTCGCCGCGCGAATAGCCGTAGGCAAATCCAAAGTCCATGCTCCAGGCCGCCGATTCCATCGCAGCCACATAGTCGGCATAAAACCGCTGAACGAGCTGCCCCCCCACCGTGTCGGCCGCCAGCGCCAGAATCACTTCGAGCGGGCTGCCAAACGCCGTGCAGCCGAGCGTGTCACGCGGCGCGGGGGTTTGGTCCTCGAACTCGGCCGAGGGGATGAATTGGGCCGCCACCTCGGGTTCGGCCGCAACAGGTTCGCCAACGTGCCAGTTGGCCTGGCCGCTCAACAGCACAATCGTTCCGAGGGCCTGCACCTCGCTCCACTCGAGCGGGTACATGACTTGACCGGCCGTCACCGGAATTGCCGTCATGACCTGTGCACTTGCGGGCACGGCCTGTGCTCCCAGGCAAAGGAGCACCGCCGCGACCGGAGCACCAATCAATCTCGACCACCGCATTGCCTCATCCTCCCTTGGTCGGTTTCGTTTGGCGTTCGGACGCAAGCGGCCGGGGCCGTGTAGCTCACGCTGTGCCACTCGACGCCCTGGCTGCTAGCAAAAAATATCGGAGCACCAAAGCTGGGGGCATTAGGCAAACAGCAGCCATTGCGCAAACCTGACCGCTCGCGAAAAGCGTGCGTTGCGCGCCGATTTTTTCTCAACTCGCCGCAAGCACGGCGCACCAGCTTCCTGGCGCCGCATCGGCTTTGCACGAATCGCGATGAGCGAGCTATCGCTCTCCGCGCGGCCGCGCGGTTTGCATATGTTTGGCTACGTAGACGCGAATTTGCGGAATTGCTGGGAGCCGACGCGATGACTCAAAAGACACTAATGGCCTGCGGCGCATCGGCATGTGCCGGTGCGCTCGTCGTGCTGCTGTTGGGCGGGCAGATCGATTGGCGATCGGAAGTCCGCGCACAGGCCCCGCAAGCGGCGCGTCCGCAGCAAGGACGCTTTGCGCCGCCCCCCTCGGCGCCGCTGGAAGCGATTCGCTCGGACGAACTGGCGGCGATCGACGCCGACCCGAACTTGACCTCGGAAGAGCGCATCTTCGTCCGCGTGTATGAGATGGCCAATCGCAGTGTGGTGAACATCAACACCCGGGTCACCAAGACCGACGCGTTCTTGCTGTTTGATATCCCGGCCGAAGGCGCCGGCTCGGGCATCGTGATCGACAAGCAGGGCCATGTGCTGACGAACTTTCACGTTGTCGACGAGGCCGAAACCATCCAGGTAACGCTCTTCGACGGCCACGAGTATGAAGCCAAACGCGTTGGCGGCGATGCGGCGAGCGACATCGCCGTGCTGAAGATCGAAGCCCCGCCGGAGTCGCTTTTTCCCGTGGTTTTTGCCGATGCCTCGAACCTTCGCGTCGGCCAACGGGTGTTCGCGATCGGCAACCCCTTCGGACTGGAAAGGACTTTTACGACGGGCGTGATCTCGAGCCTCAATCGCACGCTACCCACGCGCAGCGGCCGGACGCTCAAGTCGATCATTCAGCTCGACGCGGCCATCAACCCGGGCAACTCGGGAGGACCGCTGCTCAACACGCAAGGCCGGCTAATCGGCATGAACACGGCCATCGCCAGCAAGACCGGCCAGAACACCGGCGTGGGCTTTGCGATCCCGACGACGATCATCGAGCGGATCGTGCCGCAACTGATCGCGCGGGGCCGCGTGATCCGCCCCGACGTGGGTATTGCCCGCGTGTTCGAAACGGAGAAGGGCCTGCTAATCGCCGCGTTGACGCCGGGCGGCCCCGCCGAGCGTGCCGGCCTGCGCGGCCCCAAGGTCGAGCGCAAGCAGCGCGGCCCGTTCGTGTACGAACGCATCGATCGCGGCGCGGCCGACCTGATCGTGCAAGTCGACGAGACTCCCGTGACTTCGGCCGACGAATTCCTGACGGCCGTCGAACGGCACGAGCCGGGCGAAGAGGTTCTGTTGCTCTTCATGCGTGACGGCCAGCGCATGCAAGTGCGAATTCGGCTGGCGTCGAGCGAGAACTAACGGGTGCCGAACTGCGTAGAATTCGGTGCTTTCTGGCTGCAAGTAGGCGGTCGCGCAGCCGGGCAAAAAAGTTTTTCGAGTTCTCGCAAAAGCGTGCTTGACGGCTAACGCGCGATCGATATACTTCAGGGCTCGCCAGTGAGGTTATGTGCTAGCGGGAATCGCGGCAACGCGAGGACCAACAGCACCTCAGCTCACGGGCGAGACCGGCGGCTCAGCCGTCGGTTCTGCTCTTTGGCAATTCGGTAGTGGCCCCAAGAAAAATCAGCCAAGACGGCGATGGTTCTGTGCTGGGCGGGCGTCAGCCTGCTTGGCCTGGACCGCAAAGTCGGGGAGCTATGGGCGCGTACACGACGTGCTCCAGAGCGGCCCCAACAAACCTTTCGGTGGCTCATAACCTCAACCCGCCCTTTCGGGGGAGGGTTGAGATGCAGTCAAATTTTTGAAGGGTTTGATCCTGGCTCAGAATGAATGTTGGCGGCGTGGATTAGGCATGCAAGTCGCGCGAGAAGCCCGCAAGGGTGGAAAGCGGCGAAAGGGAGAGTAACGCGTGGATATCTGCCCCCCGGACCGGGATAGCTGCGGGAAACTGCAGGTAATACCGGATGATGTCTCCGGACCAAAGGTGTGACTCCGCCAGGGGATGAGTCCGCGTCCTATTAGCTTGTTGGTGGGGTAACGGCCTACCAAGGCGATGATGGGTACTGGGTGTGAGAGCACGACCCAGCTCACTGGGACTGAGACACTGCCCAGACACCTACGGGTGGCTGCAGTCGAGAATCTTCGGCAATGGGCGCAAGCCTGACCGAGCGACGCCGCGTGCGGGATGAAGGCCCTCGGGTTGTAAACCGCTGTCAGAGGGGATGAAATGCGCGGAGGTACTCCTCCGTGTTTGACATATCCTCAGAGGAAGTACGGGCTAAGTTCGTGCCAGCAGCCGCGGTAATACGAACCGTACAAACATTATTCGGAATCACTGGGCTTAAAGGGTGCGTAGGCGGCGCGGAAAGTTGGGTGTGAAATCCCTCGGCTCAACCGAGGAACTGCGCCCAAAACTACCGTGCTTGAGGGAGACAGAGGTGAGCGGAACTTAGGGTGGAGCGGTGAAATGCGTTGATATCCTAAGGAACACCGGTGGCGAAAGCGGCTCACTGGGTCTTTTCTGACGCTGAGGCACGAAAGCTAGGGGAGCGAACGGGATTAGATACCCCGGTAGTCCTAGCTGTAAACGCTGAGCACTGGATTGGAGAGTCTTCCATAACTTTCCGATCGTAGCGAAAGTGTTAAGTGCTCCGCCTGGGGAGTATGGTCGCAAGGCTGAAACTCAAAGGAATTGACGGGGGCTCACACAAGCGGTGGAGGATGTGGCTTAATTCGAGGCTACGCGAAGAACCTTATCCTAGTCTTGACATGCACGGATTAACCCTGTGAAAGCAGGGCCACGCCTTCGGGTGGAACGTGCACAGGTGCTGCATGGCTGTCGTCAGCTCGTGTCGTGAGATGTCGGGTTAAGTCCCTTAACGAGCGAAACCCTTGTCACTAGTTACCAGCGGGTCATGCCGGGGACTCTAGTGAGACTGCCGGTGTTAAACCGGAGGAAGGTGGGGATGACGTCAAGTCCTCATGGCCTTTATGACTAGGGCTGCACACGTCCTACAATGGCATGCACAAAGGGACGCAAAGTCGCGAGACCAAGCAAATCCCAAAAAACATGCCCCAGTTCGGATTGCAGGCTGCAACTCGCCTGCATGAAGCCGGAATCGCTAGTAATCGCGGGTCAGCATACCGCGGTGAATGTGTTCCTGAGCCTTGTACACACCGCCCGTCAAGCCACGAAAGTGGTGGGTATCCGAAGTCGCTGAGGTAACCGCAAGGAGCTAAGCGCCGAAGATAAACGCCGCGATTGGGACTAAGTCGTAACAAGGTAGCCGTAGGGGAACCTGCGGCTGGATCACCTCCTTTCTAAGGATGATTACCGCTTCGATGGTGACATCGTTGCGGAACCATGGACGCTGTTCTTGGCAAACTTGTGGCCCGTCACTCACCAACCTCGGTTGGGCCGTGACAAACTACCGAATCAACCAAAAAAAGGCCCCCGGGAGGCTAGCCAGCTCCCGGGGGTTCTTTTTTTCTCCGCTACCGGCCTAGGCCGTTCGCCCGGATCGAAGAAATCTTCGTCAACTGACCGCGCAGCAATCGCCAGGCGCGGGTAGGTTTGTGACGCTGTGCCCCGCGCGACGCGATTTTTCGGCTTTCCGGACCAATCGGACGTTGCAAGCGGACGCCTCTTGCGCCTATCGGCTAGGGCCGACCGAACGCCGGCCCAAAAGCTAGCCGGAGGGATTCACTCATGTGCCGTCGTCGATTGCGATTGCTGCCGGGTTTTGAAGCGGTTGTGCTGACCGTTGCGCTCGTACTCTTGGCCGGGACCCCGGGCCGGGCCGAAGACCTGGCTGCCCGGCGGCTGCGCCTCAAGGCAGAACTGAGCTCTGCGCTCGACGCCCAGGACGACTATCTCTCGGTGGGGCCGCACGGTCCCGGCTGGAAGGCCTGGCTCGAAACTGAGGAGCTGCGAGCCCAGCTTGCTTCGCCGGCCGGCCCCGACCTGATCACGCTTTACGAGCATGACTCGCGTTACCACGAGCGGCTGCCGGTCTTGTGGCATCCGCCCATTTCCCGGGTTCGCGGCTCGCTCGCCGGCTTGTTACAAAATTCGCCCGAACCGACCGCCGGCGAACTGGCGGCCCGAATCACCGAAACGGCCAGCGCAACGCCCTTGCCACCGCTGCCGCTCGACGCGCAGCATCTGCAGCTCGAAGCCGCGCTTGCTGCCCTGGATCGCCACCTCGCTGGATTAGCGCGACCGGGTGCCGATTGGCGCACGTATCTCGAGCTCGATGCTCTACACGCGGAACTGCAGCGCGGCACCGAAGCGCGGCTCGAAGTGCTGGAGGAAGCCCTCGGCCGGTTCACAGCCGGCCACGCGGGGCTGGAGCGCAGCCAACTCGCGGCGGTGCGCGTCGCGCTGGCCGACTACTGCCGCTCGCTGCGTGCGTTCAACCTGCCCGACCGTGAATTGCAGGTGCGCAGTCAGCTTGCCAGGCTCGCCAAGTATCTCGAACGGGCCGAAGCCCGCCGGCGCGGCAATCCGCAGCGCGATATCGGCGAATGCCTCGCCTGGCTCGATCGGCACGGCGTGCGCACCGCGGAGATGCGTGCCGTCGAACGCCGGTTCTTGCGGCCGAACGTCTATGTGCAAATCGCCGACGAAGTATTTCTCAGCCGATTCGAACGCCAGTTGAGCGAACAGATTCCGCTCCGCGAATCGAGCGGCGGCGCAGTCATCACGGGCCAAGGACACCTGGCCGGCCGCGTGGCCATGCAATTGGTGCCCAATGACAGCGTCGCGGCGTTCCGGATGCAGTTCACCGGCACGCTCGACACCAGCCTCGACGGCCGTAGCGGTCCGGTCGGGTTCTCCGGGCACGGCCGCACCCAACTCACTGGCGAAACGCAGTTGATCGCCGACGGCGAAGTCGTCCGTGCCTTGCCGACGCAAACACATGCCGACACGCAACTGGCGATCGACGGTGTGTGGTCGAGTTTCCGCGGCCCCTTGCGCGACCGAATCGCGCGGCGAATCGGGTGGCAGCGGTTGGTCGAAAGCCGCCCCGGCAGCGAGCAGCGCACGTCGCGGAAAGCCGCCGACGATCTCCGCCGACGATTCACCGAGGAAGGCACCCGGCTCGTGGCGGGCATGAACGAGCAACTGGCCCGCGATCTGCGCGCACCGCTGACCAAGGAACGGATCTACCCGCGCGACGTGCGGCTGTCGACCACCGCCGCGCATTTGTGTATGCAAGGAACACTCGCCTCGCCCGCGCAGTTGGCCGCCGATAGCTGGCCCCCGGCATTCGACGACACGGCGGCGCTGTGCCTGGCGATGCATGAATCGGCGGTCAACAACCTCTGCAATACGACGCTGGCCGACCGTACGATCCAATCGCACGAACTGTCCGGCGTGCTCGACCAGGTCTTGGGCGAATCGCCTCAGGGCTTCGAAAACGTCGCAGGCGTACCGTGGTCGCTGACCGCGGCTCCGGCCGACCCGCTCGAGGTGGACGTCGCCGCGGACGGCGTGAAAATCACGGTCCGCTGCGTCAAGATCACGGCCGGTGCGGAAGAGATGAACATCCCATTGGCGGTTTCGGCCCGCTATCGACTCCAACTCGACGGCGACGCGGTCCTGATGCAGCGGCAGGGGCCGCTGGAATTCCGCGGGCCGGGCATCGCCTTCGGCGACCGCAATGCGGAACTCACCGACTCGGAAACCGCGGTCATCGAGCGGTTCGAGATGCTGTTCCAGGAACAGTTGCGATTCACCATGGCGCAACTGCCCATCGATCGGAAGCTGACCGAGAACTTCGTGCCCAAGTCACTCGACTATGGCGACGGCTGGGTCGTGCTGTCGTTCGATTACCGCGAGGGCGCACCGGTACAGCCCCCGGCGAGCACGACGACTGCCGCGGTGCGCTAAGCTTCTGCCCTACCCGGCCGCAAACGGCCGCTCCTTCAGCCGGACGACGACGGGTGCCGTGTCCGGCGGCGGAACGTGACCAGCGACACAAGCCCCAGCGCCGCCAGTACAAACGTCGACGGTTCGGGGCAGAGTTCGCAGTCGACGAGCGTCACGTTGTAACGGTCGAGGTCTTCCGCACCGTAAACCTTGTCCAGCGAATCGATCCAGCCTTGCGTCGGCGCGCTCAGCCAGTTGAACGTCGACTTGGTAATGTCGAAGTCGTTGAGCGTGTCGCCCGGCGGCGGCAGATCGCTCAAGTACGAGCCGGTGTAGCCCCAAGTGAAGCCCAGCAGCGGGGCCACGACATAGCTGTCGTCCGAGGCCAAGGTGTCGTTCGCACCGAGATTCTCTTCGCAGACGCAGACGAGCCAGGTCTCGAACTCGACGCTGACGATCTCGTTGTCTTTGATCGTGAACAGGCTGGTCGACGGCTGATCGAAGAACGTGGGGAATTCGCCTTCGTCGTAGTAGACCAGGTAGTCGAACGCATTGTTCGGCCCGACGTAGCCTCCTGGAGGCGTATCGACGTACGGCGCATCGACGATCGTGATGCCGTCGCCCCGCCAGGCCAAAGGATCGTCGTCAAACACGATCGCCTGGATCCAATGCAGCTTCCAGCCGTCGGCCGCGCCGGCGAACTGGCCGTCGATCTGCACGCCCCCCGTCGCGTTCGCGGCATCCTTGTACGAACGGTAGTGATCGATCTCGATGCGGCCGAGATGGCGCGTATCGCAAAACACATTGGCCGCGTACGAATCGTCCGTGCCGAAGATCGGCGCCGCGACCGATTCCTGGAGCAACCAAGAGCCGAGCAACCCCACGCACAGCACCGCCCACACGCAGCGTTTCATGAGCTCACTCCTTGGCCGGGGAGTCAGGGCGCGCTACATACCGTTCGGCGTCCGGCGACGTTCGAGCCAGAATCCCTGCGCCAAGCGGAAAGCGCCCGTATTTCTACGGCTTGTACCACTACCGAGGGGCGTCCGCAAGAAAAATCTGTCAACGAGAATACCCACACAACGGGTGGGGCGACTGCGTGCGGCAGAGTTGCCGCCTGCGCCTCCGGCGATCAACCGGCCCGATCCCAGGCCGTGGCCAGCTCGGCGTAGTTTGCCGCCAGCGGTTGTCGCCGCGTGTAGAGCCCTAGATGCTGCTCGAGGATCGCCGCAACCGGTGCCCTGCCGGCTCGGCGCGCCAAGTCGGCGCCGTCGCGGGCCGTGCGAATGGCGTCGTCGAACCGGGCAGTCGCGGCTAGGGCCATGGCCAAGGCGTCGAGTGCCGCCGGGTCGCGCTGGCCGGTCATTCGCGCAAGCCGCTCGGCCAGGGCCAGCGCCTGTTCCGGGTTGCGCACCTCTGGCCGGGGATCGGCCGCAAAAATCCACACCAGGCGCATCAACATCGCCGGTGGCAACGCCCCGAGCTGGCTGGCGCGTCCGAAGTCGGCCACCGCCTCGGGCGCCTTGCCCTGGCGCGCCAATGCATCGGCGCGTAGCGCATAGCTCTCGCCAAACTTTGCATCGCGCGCGAGGACCTCGGTCGTCACGGTAATCGCGCCGTCCAGATCACCCTGCGCAAGCATGGTGCGGGCCAGGTTGCCGCGGTCGAGCAAGTTGTCGGGCTCAATGGTCAGAATCGAGCGAAACATCGCCACCGCTTCCTCGAAGCGGCGTTGCTGAGCAAAGAACACGGCAAAGTTTCGTCGCACCGGGACATTGTCGGGATCTGCATCGACGGCCGCGCGGAACTCCGCTTCGGCCTCCGCCATCTGGTCGCGACCGGCCAGCCCCAGGGCGAGATTCATGCGATTGATCGCTGCCTGCGGAGCCAGTTCGACCGCCTTGCGCAGCCAACTGAGCGCCTCGTCGTGTTCGCCCACGCGATCCAGCGCCAGCCCCAAGTTCGACGCGGCCGCGGCATTGTAAGGGTGAATCGCCAGGGCCCGCCGGCAATCGGCAATCGCGTCGGTGAACCGTTGTTCGTCCATGGCGCGCCGCGCCCGGTTGGTCAGCGCCACGTAGTTGTCCGGATCGACGGCCAGCGCGTGTTCGATCAATCGCTCGTCGTCGTGCCAGTAGGAGGCTTGCTGATAACTGACCGCACCTAGTGCGCCGAACACGGCCACGCACGCGGCAACCACCGGCTCGCGCGCGGCGGGGACGCGCGCAACCAACTCGGCCAGCGCATAGGCCAACAGCGCGTAGATGCCGATCATCGGGACATCGGCATAGCGGTCGGCCATACGGTGCCCGCCAATCTGGACGAGGCCAATCACCGGGAGCAACGTACCAAGAAACCACAACCAGCCCACAAGCGCAAAGGGCCGGCGGCGAACCTGGAGCACGCAGACCACCGTCACGGCGAGCAACGCCATCGCCGCCACGGCAGCCGCGACGGGCGAGACTGCATTGCCGGGATGGCGATAGAAGAACGACAGTCCCGCAGGCAGCACGAATTTGGCCAGGTAGAGCCAGTAGACGATGACCGCGTTTTCAACGCGGCTGGCGAGCGTCAGCTGGGGAATCCAATCGAGCGCGCCGAACTCCTGCTCGGCCAATACGGCCACACCGCTGGCGGCGGCGACGATGGCAAACAGCGGCAGTTTCTCCAACAGCAGCGCCGGCAACGAACGCTGGGCCAGCGGCGGATCGGCGACGAGGTACGGACCGCGCGCACTCAAATCCGGCGGCGTCCAGGGCTTCCAGCGGCCCAGCGGCCAGAGGTCTAAGAGCAACAACGCGCAAGGAAACGTCACGAGCGTGGGTTTGCAAAGCAAGCCTGCGGCCATGCAACCGGCGACCAGCGCATAGCGCGCCCACGACGGCCGGCGAGCATACTCCGCATAGGCCCAGAGCCCCAGCATCCAGAACAACGTGGCCAACAGGCCCTTGCGCTCGGCGACCCAGGCCACGCTTTCGGCGCGCAACGGATGTACGAGCAACAGCCCGGCAATGAGCGCGGCCGGCCAGACTTTTCCCGTCAGCCGGTACCAGGCCATCAGTGCCGCGAGAATTCCGGCCAGGTGATAGATCACGTTGCTGACGTGGTGGCCAGCGGGTCGGTTGCCGTAGAGCTGCCAATCCAATTGATGCGACATCCAAGTCAGCGGATGCCAGAACGCCCGGACGCTGGTCCAAGCCCAGGCGAGGCCTGACCAGCTCAGCCCTTCGTGGACGTGGCGATTGTTGACGACGTAGAACGGATCGTCGTAGCCGAGAAAGCGGAACGTTGCGGTTTGGCCATAGATGGCCGTTGCGACCGCGAGGAACAGGACAGCAATCGCCGCCAGGCGGCGGAGGTCAGCGCTGCGGGACGACTCGTGCTGACGCGACGCGCGGGGCAAGGTTTGCTGCCGGTTATTTCGCCAAAAGTGCTGCGTTTCGAACCATGAGCGGGGCATTCTAGCCCCCCGCGCCGGGACCCTCAATTGGCGACGTGCTAGCGGCGACTCGTCCGGCGCGCGTGTTGCCTGGTCAAGTCGCTCAGGCAGCACTTCCGATGAGGGAAAAGTGCCGGTGACGAGGGCGGCGGGCCCTCTGCAATCACCTCTCGGAAAGCGGACGCCGGATGAGCGACGACGAAACGCTGCTGATCAAGGAGCTGGCCAAGGCCGGCGCCCAAGGAGCGAAACTGGGCGGCGCCCTCGCCGGCGCGCCGGCCCTCGACAAGATCTCCGAAGCGGCCATGACCTGGGCGATGCGTCACACGGCCCGGTTCATGCCCACCGAGCGTCTCGAGCGGGAATTGGTGTTGCAGGCGTCGGCCGCCGCCCTTCTGGCCAAGGCCCGCAATGTGCTCAAGGCCGACGGCCGTCTTTACGACGGCGAGGTCATCGACCCGGGCGCACGCCAACTGGTGCGCGGTGTGCTGATGGTGGGCCTGCTCAACATGACGCCCGCCGTAGTCACCGTGGAAGTGTTGGAAATGCAGGGCTACACGTCGCGCGTCCAGATTCGGACGTTGGCCAAGGAAGGGCTGTGGTTCAAACAGCGCATCGCCGCCAAGGCCCTGACGCGGATGGAGCAGGAACTGCACGACGCGTTTGCGTTCGGCGTGCTGTTGGCCGAAGCCGCGTAGCCGCGGCGCGGCAGGCGGCCGGTACTCACTGCGGGACGATCACGAAGTCGCTAAACATGACTTCGTCGAGGACCGGCTTCGAAAAGCACGAATTCAGCGCCTCGAGCGTCTGGCCCTTCAGCGAGCGCAATTCCGGCTCGCTGAGATCTTCCAGCTTGGCGCCGCGAAACAACACCAGCACCTTCTCACGAATGCGGTGCTTGTTGTTCTCGAACTGGCTGGTGAACTTGCCCTCGCGCTTCGAATCGATCAGCGCATAAAGGTGGAAGCTGACAAACATCGTCTGCCCGCGCGATTCGTGGTAGGCCGACACGCTGAACTCACCGAGATCGACCTCGATCCTGCCGGGCGGGGCTTCGCCGTGACCGCCGTGGCCCCCGTGTTCGCCGCCGTCGTCGACGCCTTCCTCTTCCTCCATTTCCTCCTCACCGTGGGCGTCGGCGGCATGGGCGTCGCCGTGCTCATCCTCGGCGGGCTCTTCGTGCTTGCCGCCGTGGTCGTCGTGCGCTGCAGTGCCGTGCGCGTCGCCATGGCCGTCAGCGTGGGCATCGCCGTGCTCTGCCGGGACCGGCTCTTTTACGGCAGGCACCGAGCCGCTGCTCTCGGCAAACAGCAGGAAGTACGTGCCTGCCACGCCGCCTTGCACAACCAGGATGCTCGCCATGATCAACAAGGCGAGTCGCTTGCGAAAGCGGCCTTGCGAGCTGGCGGGGGCGGCGACAGAGGCTTCGGGCGTGCTCATGGTGATTCTTTTCGTCAGGAGTGATCTGGGCTATTTTCGGATTCCGCCGCTGCGCTCGGCGAGCCCTCGGGCAGATCGACCGGCAGCACTTCGTTGAGCAAGAAGACGTCCACACGGCAGTCGTGACTCAGCAGCATCCGGTCGCTGGCCGCCGTGCCCGGTCCCGGCCGCGCCGCGACGCGCAATTGAATCCGCTCTTGCTCGATCCCCCGGGCCACCAGGTAATCGGCCGCCAGCTTGGCGACGTGATAAGCCAAGGCGTAGTGGTCCTCGAAGCCGGAGTCGGGCGGGAGCGGACGCCGGCTGGCCTGGGCGCGAATTTCGACCAGGTGACGCTTGCCCGCCAAGACCTCGACGGCCATGTCGAGCTGCAGCCGGTCCTCGTCGTCGAGTTGCTGCTGATCGACCTTGTAATACATCGTGCCGCCGGCGGCGGTCGATTCGCGCGATTGAAACGTCTTGACCGAGTTGGTTGGCTGCGACGAGCCACGCTCGGGCGCGGTGGTCGTGCGCTGCGAATGCATGTCGGGCCCGGGCCCGCGAAAACCGCCCAGCCAGATGCGCAGTGAACGCACCACGGCCTCGGCCTTCTTCTCGTCGGTCTTGCCGGCCATCGAGTACATGACCACGAAGAACGCCATGAGAATGGTGATCATGTCGGCATAGGACATGATCCATTCCGGCAAGCCTTCTTCGGGACATTCAGGACAGTTGGCCATGGCAATGCGTGTTCTTTAATGCGCGATCGTCATTCTGCGGGGCGTCGACCGCTAGGCGGCCTTCTTATCCTTGTGATCCTTGTGTGCGGCGTGACCCAGGTAAGTGCTGAGCTTTTGCTCGACCACGCGCGGGTTGTCGCCGGCCTGAATCGCCAGGATGCCGTCGAGGATGATGTGCTGGGCGCTGATCGCTTCCTTGCCGTAGTAGGCCACTTTTTCGGCCAACGGCATGCAGATCATGTTCGCCATCGCGGCCCCGTAGAGCGTGCCCACGAGCGCCATGGCCATCGTCGGGCCGATCGAGTCGGGATCGCTGAGGTTACCCAACATCAAGATCAGCCCGAGCAGCGTGGCGATCATCCCGAACGCCGGACCGCACTTGCCCATGATCTCGAACATCTTCTTTTCGACGTGCATGTGGTGTTCAGCCACCTCGATCGTCTTGTGCATGATCTCGGTGATGACCTCGGGCCGGGTACCGTCGACGGCCATCTGAATGGTCGACACGAGCGTGGCGCTCTTGATGTCGGCGATTTTGCGTTCGAGCGCCAGGAGTCCCTCGCGGCGGGCGACTTCAGCCAGCTCGACGATTTCGGCAACCAGACCCGGCAGGTTTTCGCGCTTGGGCATGATCACACCCATGATGGCCTTGGGCAGACCGAGGAACACGCCCATCGGCACGCTGGTCATCACGACGCACAAGCCACCGCCGAGCACCATGATCGCGGCCGGCGGGTCGACGAACTGTGTCAGCGAAACGCCGCCGCCGTGGCTGCCGGCGATGAACAAGGCGACCAGCATCAAGACGAAGCCGCCGATGATGCCTGCAATCGTTGCAATATCCATGGTGGTGTCCGCGAGGCAGGAGAAGCAGGGAGGGAGGTTCCGGGCCCACGCCGACGGACGGCCATCGGCGTCCGCGGAGCGCGCAGTCTTGGCAGGAACGAACCTTGCGCACACGGCGCAGGGGTCGCACGAGGAACCATAGCTTTGCCATGGCGGTGCGGCAAAAACGCGACAACCGCGTAGGGCGCGAATTCCAAAGAATCGTGCTGCCAATTCCGGAACGACGGCGCAGCGCCTGCGCAATCGCTACGACCAGACCTGCGCACGCTCAGCCAGACGGCGGACCGTCGTCACCGGCCGGCTCGTCTTCCTCGCCCGCCAGCTTGATCGGCGGCAAATCGGGCACATGCGGTCCATAGCGCGGAGCGTTTGCCGGTCCCCCGGGACGTCCCGACGACTCAGGCGTGCCCACCCCCATCGTGAGTGTGCGTCCCCCGCCGTCGGGCTTGCCGAGAGTCGACGCGGCCTGCCGCCGCGCCGCTTTCAGCTCGTCCATTGCCATTTCGGCTAAGCGGTGCGTCGGGGCATAGATGAACAGTTCGCCCTGATCGAGCACCATGTCCGGACAGTGCAATCCATCGGCATGTTCCGGACAGGTCGAGATCAGCAGACGGACGTCTTCCTCCCAGCTCTTCAGGAAGATGGTCGCCACGCCGCCGACCACCGCCAGCAAGGCAATCCAGAACAGGGCACTTGAGCCAAACAGCCACGAGAGAAACAGCAAAAACAGCGCCGCGCCGGCCGTCATGGCGATCACCATCAGCGGGTACTCGAATCCGCGGACCGTGCGCCGATACTCGCGCGATCGCAACGCCTCGGTGCTTCCGCACGACCAGCATTGTTGGGGTAGCACGATGACCCAGGTGGTACCCTCCTGCGATTCGCGCGCCCAATAGCGAATCTGTCGGGCGCGGTCCGCCGGGTTCAGAAAGAACGGGGCCCAGACCCGGAAATTCAGCCAGGCCTGCTGCAGACGGGGGCGCAAAGCCCCGCGAACGCGTTGGAACAACGTCGCGGCACCCGCGGCCGCGGCACGCCCGGGCGAACGCTCGGTTGGGGTCGATGGTTCGGTTTCGCTCATAGCCCTGATCGTACCAGCGAGGGGCCCGGCGTGCAGTTCGGTCGGCTCGCCCCACGGCTCCATCGCGCCGGCACCCGGAGATTCGATCAGGGAAACGTCGGGTGCCACTGGGGCGGCAACGGTATCGGCGGCTGCGGCAATCCGGACCTCGCACCGCGATTTGTGCGGCCAAGCGGCTTCGGGCCCAAGACAAGTTCGGGGGGTGGGAGACGTTCGACTCGCCTGCCGCTCGACGCGGTACGAGGCGCCTCGATCGGGCCCTGGCCCGAAGTGGCCGTGGGGACCGACGACGCCATCGAATTGAAGCCGGCAGCCGGTGTCTCGCTTGCCGCGGGGCGCGCGGTAGCCGATGCAAAATCGACCGGTTCAAGTGGCCCAAGGAGTTGTGCGCCACTGGTTAATTCAGCTACGGGCGCAAGCTCGTTCGGCGCAGCCGGTTCACCAGTGTCCGATGCGGCCATGGCCCCGTCTGGCGACGCACCTGGCGACGAAAGCTCGTCGGTCGCCAACCGTTCGGTGCGCACCGCAATGGTCGTATTCGGATCGAGAGACGGCGGGCCAGCAAACTGGAGCTCGTCTGGCAATTGCGGCTGCGGCGCGTTCGCTGCCGCAGCGCTCAGCGTGTCGACCGTGGCGAGCGGCTCTTCGAGAGCCGCGGGCTCGGTCACCGTCGGCGGATCGTCGGCCACGGCAGCTTGTTCCGCGAAAACGCCCGCGGGCAAATCCGCTGCGGCTTGCACCGCGACGTTGGCGCCCGGTTTTTGGCCACAGCCTGCTACTAGCAATGACGCGGCAGGCAAGGAAACGATCGCCAACTTGCGCAACATCAATATCGTTTCCGCGCACCAGCACCACGAGACGCGGCGGCCCCCGAAAAATCTAGCTCACAAACCGCTGCCCATGCCGCGATTGCTGCCGATTTTCAGCGCAAAGGTCCGGCCCGGCGCGTTGCAACCGAACCAGCCGGAATCGAGCGCCTCAGAGCAGTTCGATTTGCGCCAAGATCCAGCGGATTGCCCGAGCGGAAACCGCTGCCGGCAGCGCGGGATCCTTCGCTCCACTAGCCGCCACCTGGCTCAGCTCCAGCGGCAAATGCACGAACAGCGAACGCGTCTGCGGACTCTGCTGTTCGGTGAGCAGCAACGACCAGTAATAGATGGCGTTGCACAGATACGTGCCTGCGTGGAACGAAACCTCGGCCGGCAGCCCTTGGACATTGAGCCCGTTGGTCCAGGCCGCGATCGGCAGGCTGGTCTGCAGCGCGAGCGGCCCCTGGGGTTCGAGCGGGATGCTGCCACTGATCGTTTCCCCGCCATCGCTGGCCAGATTGAGCGCCACGGCCTCCAGGCGCAGGCGCGCAGAGCCGGGGGCCTGTCCCAGGTGAACCGCGTAATCGAATCCGCCCGCCAGATCGCGCTCGAGCCGCCGACGAGTTTCCGAGAAATCGACCGGATACAAACGCGTGGTCAAGTGCGGTGCATCAGGGAGCTCGCGGGTCAACTCCTGCACGCACAACCAACTGGCGTTCGAGTCCCAGGCACCGTAAGGAGCAAACGCCGTGAGCAAGACCCGTTTCATGCTGCCAACCTGTCAGACGGGAAACCGGGTAACGATCGGGCCCCGCTCGAGCAAGGCGGCGTCGATCGCCGCAAGTTGCTCCGAGCTCAACGACCAGCCGGCGCCGCCGGCATTCTCGCGAATCTGCTCGGGCCGTTTGGCACCGACCAGGGCGGTGGTGATGCCGGGCTGGTGAATCGTCCAGCACAGCACCAATTGGGCCACACTGCGGCCAGCATCGTCAGCGATTCTTTGCAGCGCCGCAACAAATTCGAGGTTGCGTTCGAATTCCGGACTCTGAAACATCGGGTATTTCGCCCGCCCGTCACCGGGGCGGAAGACAAAATCCGGCGTCATCCGTCCGGCCAGCAGCCCCTTGAGCAACGGCCAATAGACGGCCACGGCCACACCCCGCTCGCGGCACCAAGGCAGCATGTCGAGCTCGATCTCGCGCTGCAAGAGGTTGTAGGCCGGCTGATGGACGTCGATCGGGCAGACGGCATGAAACTCCGCCAATTGATCGACGTCGAGATTCGAAGTTCCCACCGCACGGATGCGACCGGCAGCCTTCAACTCGGCGAAACATCCGGCCGTTTCGGCCAACGGTACGGCCGGATCCGGGGCATGCAAGAACAGCACGTCGACCTGGTCGGTCCCGAGCCGCCGCAGGCTTTCATCCAGCGAGCGGCGCAGCGTCTCCGGCCGGGCGTCGCGCACCTGCCGGCGGTCGGAGGTCCAGAGCAGTCCCGCCTTGGTGGCGATCAGGATTTCGTTGCGCCGGTGACCGAGCGCGCGGGCGATCAGCCGTTCGCTTTCGCCGTTCTGGCCGTAGTTGTAGGCCGTGTCGAAGAAATTGACCCCACAATCCACGGCCGCTTCGAGCGTGGCCACGCTGGCGTCGTCGCTCACGTCGACGCTCGACATCCCCGAGATCGGCCAACAGCCCATCGCGATGGCCGAAACACGCAGGCCCGATCGCCCAAGTTCGCGGTATTCCATGCGCGAATAACTCAGGAGCCCTTACGCGGCCGCATCATGGCCTGCAGCGCGTCCCATTCGTTGCTCGACACCTTTTCCAAGGCGTTGAACATGCCCGCACCGCGAACCCATTCACCGCCGTCGATGGTGACGCAATCGCCGGTCATGTAGGCCGAGTAGTCGGACAGCAGGAACGAGGCCAGGTTGGCCAATTCCTGGTGCTCGCCGTTCCGGCCCAGCGGAATCTTCGTCGCCGCATCGAACTTGTCGGCAACCTGCTCGGGCATCAATCGCGACCAGGCGCCTTCGGTCGGGAACGGCCCGGGCGCGATGCAGTTGAGGCGAATGTTGTACTTGCCCCATTCCGAGGCCAAAGAGCGCGACAGCATCAGCACGCCGGCCTTGGCGACGGCCGACGGCACCACATAGCCCGAGCCCGTCCAGGCATACGTGGCGATGATGCTCAGGAACACGCCCGGAGTGCCTTCGGCAATCCACCGCCTGCCCATGGCCAACGTGCAGTTCGCAGTGCCCTTGAGCACGATGTCGACCACCGCGTTGAAGCCGTTGTACGACAGCCGCTCGGTCGGACAAATGAAATTGCCCGCGGCATTATTGATCCAGCCGTGGATCGTGCCCAACTTGTCGGTCGCCGCGGCGATCAGCGCTTCGACTTGCTCGGGATCGCGGACATCGCATCGCTGATAGAACACCTCGCCACCGGTGTCGCGCATCATTTCGCTGGCCGCCTGGGTGATCACCTCCTCGCGGCGACCGCAAATCACCAGCTTCGCGCCGAGCCGCAGCAGGCATTCGCCCATCGAGCGGCCCAGCCCCGTTCCGCCGCCGGTGATGGCGATCGTCTTGCCGGCAAAGGCGCCGTCCCGCAGCATCAGATCTGTCCGCGGTACAGTGGGCATGGTGGTTCTCCCAAGGTCGTGTTGGATGGCGCGGGGGCGCCGAGCAAGCCAGGACAGGATGCACGGACGAACCCTGGTGTGTCGGGCCGGATTATCAGGCCCCCGGAGGGCGAGTCAAGCAATCGCGCAACCGGTTGCAGCAGGCGCACGGCTCAGGACCGCGGGTGCGCTTCGATGGCGGCCCAGAGTTCGGCGACCCCCTGCCCCGACGCCGCGGTCGTGGCAAGCACCGGCGTCGGGCGATCCGTCGGCACCAATTGCAGGGCGCCGGTCAATTGCTGCCGCACGCGCTCGGCCCCAGGCAGGTCCGACTTATTCACCACCACCAGATCGGCCACCTCGATCAGGCCGGCCTTTTCCCATTGCACCTCGTCCCCCGTATTCGGCGTGACCAGCAACACCAGCGTGTCGACCAGCGGACGGACCGCGGCCTGATCCTGCCCAACGCCCACGGTCTCGACGATGATTACATCGAAGCCGTAGGCCTTGAGCCAGGCCAGCGCCGGGGCGACCGACTGGGAGATTCCGCCGTACGCGCCGCGCGTCGACATGCTACGGAAGAACAGGCCCTCGTCCGTGGCCGGCAGATCCACACGAATGCGGTCTCCGAGCAGGGCCCCTCCCGACAAGGGACTCTGCGGATCGCACGCCAGCACGGCCACGCGCTTGCCCAGCCCTCGCAGGTGCTTGATGAGCGCCCCGACCAGGGTGCTCTTGCCTGCGCCGCCGCTGCCGGTGATGCCGACGACGTGCGCCAAGCCGCGCGGAGGCGGCGCCGCCGGGGCCGTGCCATCCTCGACCAGCGAAATCAGCTCGGCCAAGGCGCGGCGGCTGCCGGCGGCAAACTCGGGAATCAAGATGTCCAGTGGTCGGGCCATGCCCGTGCGATGATAGCCCGAGTGTCCGGCACGGGAAAAGCGCCCCTTAATCGCCCGAGCCGGCAAGATTACGATGGGCAGTGCAGCGAGAGCGAAAGATACGGTTGGAAAGCGACCTTCGGAGCATCAGGCCATGCGCCACGCATACATCCTCGGCGGCTGTCGGACGCCGATCGGCAAGTTTCTGGGGGGGCTGGCGTCGTTGCCGGCTCCGCGGCTGGGCGCCCTGTGCATTGCCGAGGCGCTCAAACGCACGGGCATCCCGGGCGACGCGGTCGACGAGGTAATCTTGGGCAACATCTTGTCAGCCGGACTAGGCCAGGCCCCTGCCCGGCAGGCAGCCTTGTTCGCCGGGCTCCCGCCCACGGTCGCCGCGCTGACGATCAACAAAATGTGCGGCTCGGGGCTGAAGGCCGCGATGCTTGCCGACCAGGTGATCCGCGCCGGCGATGCCCAATGCGTCGTAGCCGGTGGTATGGAAAGCATGAGCCGCTCGCCTCATCTGCTGGTCGGCTCGCGCGAGGGCTACAAGTACGGCCACCAGCAGATCGTCGATTCGATGATCCAAGACGGACTGTGGTGCGCGTTTGAGGACATGGCAATGGGTGCCGAGGCCGACTACATCGCCGCCACGCGGGGCGTCAACCGGGCCGATCAGGACGCCTTCGCGTGCGAAAGCCATCGCCGGGCGGTCGCCGCCACGAACTCCGGCGCCTTCGACACCGAGATCGTGCCGGTTGTAATTCCAGGGCGCAAAGGCGACACGATCGTCAAGCACGACGAAGGGCCCCGGCCCGATACGAGCATCGAGGGCCTCGCCAAGCTGAAGCCGGCCTTCGGGGCCGACGGCACCGTAACGGCCGGCAACGCCTCGCAGCTTTCGGACGGCGCGGCCGCTGTGGTCGTGGTCTCCGAGAAACTGGCCGCCGAAAGCCGCTCGCCGCTCAAGGCGCGGATCGTCGCGACGGCCACCTCCGGCGTACCGCCGAAGGAGATCTTCATCGCCCCGGTCACCGCGATGGATGCAGCGCTCAAAAAGGCCGGCTTGCGGGTAGCAGATATCGATCTGTTCGAACTGAACGAGGCTTTCGCTGCCCAGGCCGTGGCCTGCTGCCGCCCGCTGGATATCCCGGCCGACAAGGTCAACGTCCACGGCGGAGCGGTCGCCCTGGGACACCCCATCGGCGCCAGCGGTGCCCGCGTGCTGGTCACTCTGATCCATGCCCTGGCCGCCAGGGGCCTAAAACGCGGTTTGGCCTCGCTGTGCCTGGGCGGTGGCAATGCGGTGGCGATGATCGTCGAACGCGTATAACTCTGCGGCGAACTGGTCGCGACTGCCGGGGCTGGCTCCAGGTACAATTTACCGTCCGCGGCCACGCGGTTGCGGGATCGAAATCCGACGGAATGTACCCCACATCATGGCCACACACCCGGAAATTGCCTCCGAAGCCCAAGACGCCTGGCGCGAATCCTTGGCCCGCGCGCCCCAGCGCGATTACAGCCTGACCACGCTCAGCGGCGAGCCGGTCGAGCCGCTGTATCTGCCGGCCGAGCCGGATGCCGAGTACGAAGCCAAGTTGGGGTACCCAGGGCAATACCCCTTCACGCGCGGGGTGCAGGCCAATCTCTATCGCGGCCGCCTGTGGACGATGCGGCAGTTCGCCGGCTTCGGCATGCCCGAGGACACGAACGCGCGGTTCAAGTTCCTGCTCGAAAAGGGCCAGACTGGCCTGAGCACGGCGTTCGACCTGCCGACGCTGATGGGCCTCGACAGCGATCATCCCAGTTCGCTGGGCGAAGTCGGCCGCCTGGGCACGGCGATCTGTTCGTTACCCGATTTCGAACGCACCTTCCAGGACATCAACCTGGGCAAGGTGTCGGTGTCGATGACGATCAACGCGCCTGCGGCCGTGATTCTGGCCTACTACCTGGTCACTGCCGAGCGCCAAGGCGTCCCTTGGGACCAATTGCGCGGCACGCTGCAAAACGACATCCTGAAGGAATATCACGCCCAGAACGAGTACGTCTTTCCGCCGGCGCCGAGCGTGAAGCTGGTTGTCGACACGATCGAGTTCTGTGCGAACCACGTGCCGCAATTCAACCCTGTGTCGATCAGCGGCTACCACATTCGCGAAGCCGGCGCGACGGCGGCCGAAGAACTCGCCTTCACCTTGGCCGACGGTCTGCATTACGTCGAGCAATCGATCGCCCGTGGTCTGCCGGTCGACCGCTTTGCTCCGCGGCTGTCGTTCTTCTTCAACTCGCATAGCGACTTCTTCGAGGAGATCGCCAAGTTTCGGGCCGCGCGTCGCATTTGGAGCCGGCACCTCCGTCAGCGCTTCGGTGCGACCGATCCGAGAAGCTGGGCGCTGCGTTTCCACGCCCAAACCTCCGGCGTGAGCTTGCAGGCCCAGCAGCCCGAGGTGAACGTGATCCGCGTGGCGTATCAGGCAATGGCCGCAGTGCTGGGTGGCTGCCAGTCGCTGCATACCAACAGCCGCGACGAGACGCTGTCGCTGCCGACCGAAGAGGCCGTCACGATTGCCCTGCGCACGCAGCAGGTGCTGGCCTACGAGACGGGCGTGGTCAACTCGGTCGACCCGCTGGGCGGCAGCTACCAGGTCGAGCAGTTTACCGATCAAATCGAGGCCGCTGCCGAAGAGATCTTCGCCGAGATCGATCGCCAGGGAGGCATGCTCGCGGCGATCGAGAACGGCTATTTCCGCCGGCGGATCGCGGAGAGCGCCTACCAGTTCCAGCGCCAGCTCGAATCGGGTCAGAAGTGGATCGTGGGCGTCAATGCCTTTACCGACAACCAACCGCTGCGCATCGACACGCTGGCGATCGACCCCTCGATCGAAGCCCGGCAAAAGGACCAGCTCGCGGCGTTTCGCGCCGGCCGCGACCAGGCTGCCTGGCAAACGGCCATCGACGCGCTCCGGGCCGACGCCGCGGCAGACAAGAACGTGATGCCGGCCCTGATCAATGCGGCCCGCGCAGGCGTGACCGTGGGCGAGGCCGTCGTGGCTCTGGCCGACGTGTTGGGCCGCTATCATCCCGCCAACTTCGTGTGAGCTTCCGAGTATGTCGGCTGCGACCGCTTCGACTTCGATTCCGAGCACGCGCCCGATTCGCGTCGTGTTGGCAAAGATCGGCCTCGACGGACACGATCGAGGCGTACAGGTCGTGGCCCGGGTGCTGCGCGACGCGGGTATGGAAGTCATCTACACCGGGCTGTGGCAAACCTGCGAGGCCGTCGTGCGGGCCGTCGAAGATGAAGATGCCGACGTCCTGGGCATCAGCATTCTTTCCGGGGCGCACATGGCCCTGGTGCCGCAACTGGTCGCCCTGCTGCGCGCGGGCAAGCTCGATCACGTGCGGCTGGTCGTCGGTGGGATCATTCCCGAGACGGATATCCCGGCACTCGAAGCGGCAGGCGTGAGCCGGGTGTTTACCCCGGGCGCCGCTTTGGGCGAGATCGCCTCGTCGATTCATACCCTCGTGGGGCGATAGCCAGACGGCTAAGCCCTGGCCGGACGTTGCGGCGCCGGGCAGCAGCCCTCGGGGCACGCATCGGCCCGGGGCCCATACTGTCCGCAAGCCAATCGCGGAGCTGCCGCATCGAGGCGCTCGACGATCAGTTCGCGAATCATCCTCACAAATCGCGGGTGCGAACCGACGGTGCCGGCGCGCACCAGGTTGAGCCCGAGCTGCTCGCAGACGCCGCGCGCCTCGGTATCGAGATCGTAGAGCACCTCCATGTGGTCCGACAGAAACCCGATCGGCACCACCACCGCATCCGTCGCCCCGCGCGCATGCACGTCGCGCAATTCGTCGACCACGTCGGGCTCGAGCCAGGGCTGCTGAGGCGGCCCACTGCGGCTTTGGTAGACGAGCTTCCAATCGGCGCGTCCGACCCCCTGGGCCACTAGTCGCGATGCTTCGACAAGTTGTCGCTCGTAATCGCATCCCGCGGCCATGGCCGCGGGGATGCTATGCGCGGTGAATAGCAAGACGGCGCGTTCGCGGCGATCGGCCGGCACTTGCGCGAGCGCCGTCTGGAGCCGCTCGATCATCGGCTCGATGAACCCCGGATGGTTGTAGTAGGTTCGCAGCTTGTCGATGTGCGGGGCCCCGGGACCGGCCGCGGTCTGCGCTGCCGCCACGTTTTCGCGATATTGCCGGCAGCCCGAGTAGGAGCTGAAGGCCGACGTGAAAAACGCCAGCGCCCGGCGCACACCGTCGGCCTGCATCTGACGCACGGTGTCGGGCAGCAGCGGGGTCCAATTGCGGTTGCCCCAGTAGACCGGCAGTTGCGGACCGTGCGTCTCGAGCTCGCGGCGCAAGGCCCCGATCAGCTCGCGCACCTGGCCGTTGATCGGGCTGACGCCGCCAAAATGGTGGTAGTGCTCGGCGACCTCGAGCATTCGTTCGCGCGGCACGTTGCGCCCCCGCAGGACGTTCTCCAAGAAAGGCAGCACGTCGTCGGGCCCTTCGGGACCGCCGAAGGATACAATGAGCAGGGCATCGTAACCGGCATTCAAGGCGGCACCGCTTCGTAGTTGCGCGAAACGTAAGATAGCTTGATCATCTTATCGTCCGCAGGTGCAGCAGTGGCGTCGGCTTGACCGGCTGCCCCCAATCGCGGGGCTCGGCACGCTAGCAACGCATTCGGCGCATGTCTGGCCGGCAGTCCCGGGGCGGTTTGCTTAGCGCGCCGGTGGCCTCCGGTCGATGCAAACACAAGCGCCACAGGGCGTGCTCTCCGGTTGCCACCGCGGAAACGGGACGGGCATCCCTAGGCGACACCAGGGCATAGCATGGCAGGCCCTTCCAGTGCTGCAGTTGAACTGCTTCGTCGCTCGGCCCTGTGCCAGGGCCTGAGCCCGGCCGAGCTCCAGTACCTCGCCGAAATCGTCCGGCCCATTCGTCTGAGCCGCGGCGAGACGCTCTACCTGCAGCATGCTCGCGGCGACAGCATGTTCTTTGTCGCGCGGGGGCGCGTCCGGGCGACGATCGAGGGCGGCGGCCGGGCGAGCCCGATGGTCGAGTACTTCGGCAAGGGGGAACACTTCGGCGACCTCGACCTGCTGACGGGCGGTTCGCGAACCGCGACAATCGACGCCATGCTCGATGCGGAACTGCTCGAGTTGGAACAGGGCCGATTTCAAAAGCTGATGCTCACGGTGCCGCGATTCGCGGTCAACCTGAGCCATTGGCTGGGGCATCGTCTCCGCTGGCACACCACCGGACGCATCCGGCGTCACCGGCCGGCAATCATCGGGCTGGTCAATTCCACGCTGCGCACGCAGGCGCTGATCCGGCCGCTTTGCCGAGAACTGATCGCCGCCGGGGAGTCGGTCACGGTGCTCACCGAACGCGCGGAGAAATGGCCGGCCGATGGTGGCTATCTGATCGAACGCATTCCGCAGGGTCGCAGCGCCGTCGATCGCGCCGCGGCTGTGCACGGGCGGATCGGCCAAATGCTCGAACACCATCATCGGGTGCTTATCGACCTGACGCTCCGCGGTCTGACCGACGAATTGCCCCTGCTGCTGCGGCAATGCGAGGCCATCTGGTGGCTGGTCGATCCGCAGTACGTCGATTCGACGCGGCGGACGCTGACCACCCTGATCGAGGCCCAGCCCGAGCTCGCCTCACGGTTGCACGTCGTGTGGATCTTGCGCTCGTTCCAACGGATGGCGCCCACGGGGCTGCAAGATCTGCGTCTGGCGCGTCCGGACTTCAAAGTGGTGCTCGACGACCGCGCTGAAACCAACAGCCGCGTTCAACAGCGCACGCTGGGCCGGCTGGTGCGGCAGATCCGTGGGCCGCGCTTGGGATTGGCGCTCGGCGGCGGCGGAGCGCGAGGGCTGGCCCATCTCGGAGTATTAAGGGCCTTTGAAGCCGCAGGGCTCGACTTTGATCTCGTCTCCGGCACGAGCATCGGCGCGCTGATCGGCACTGCCTATGCCGGTGGCTGGGAAGCCCAGGAGGCGCTCGACTACTTCTGCCAGGAGCTAGCGCCCCCGTGGCTCGTGCGCCAATTGCCCAAGGGCAATTCCTGGTACATGTGGCTGATGTTCCAGCTTCAGGGTTGGGATCGCCGGCTGCGCCGCTACCTGGGCCAGGCACGGATCGAACAGTTTCAGGTGCCGCTGTTTACGGTGGCCGTCGACCTGGTGACGGGCAACCTGGTGATCCGCGATTCGGGCGACGCGGCCAATGCAATTCTGGAGAGCATCAATCTGCCTGGCGTGGCACGGCCGATTCTGCGCGACGGCATGGTGCTCGTCGACGGCGGCATTCTCAACAACCTGCCGGGCGACGTGCTGTTCCCTCGGGGGGCCGATTTCGTCGTCGGCGTCGACGTCGTCTCGCGGCTCGCTCCGCGCTATGTCGGCAAGGCGCCGGGCCGGAACTCGGTGACCATGCACCGTCCAGGCCCCATCGATACGCTGCTGCGGGTGCACGAAGTGCAGGACCACGGGCTGAACGCGTTTCGCATCGACGCGGTCGATTTCCGCATCGCGCCCGATACGTCGCGCTTCGAATTCGCCGACTTTGCTCGCGCCCATGAACTGGCCGCCGTCGGCGAGCGCGCCGCGAGCGAAGCACTACCGCAGCTCAAAAAGCTGCTGGCCGAATTCAACCGGGCCGAGGCCGAGCCTTGGCCTGCGAGGGCAGAGCCTGCGAGGGCAGAGCCTGCGAGGGCAGAGCCTGCGAGGGCAGAGCCTACGGGGGCACCACTCGACCTGCGCCTCGGAGACCGGGGGCCGGTCGATCAACTACCCACCCAACCTTGAGTGACCCCGACGGGATTTGAACCCGTGTTGCAGGCGTGAAAGGCCTGTGTCCTAGACCTGGCTAGACGACGGGGCCGCCAGACTCGTGCAAACTTTGAACGCCGCGTGGGCGCAAGCTCCACGGCCCACGGTGTTTTTACGCACGCCCCGACGATCGTCAAGGGCAAAGATCGCCCGGCGCCAAAGGGGATGTCCGGCGCGAGGGCAGGCAAAAATGCCGGCAACGCAGTATCTGGCAACCTGTTACAGTGCCGGAATACGAATGAGTGCGGTGCGAAGCTTCACTCAGGCAAAAACGATCGCGGCTTAACCGTCCGACGAAGCGGAACCGGTCGACTCGGCCGTTTCGGCCGGCTTGTCGAGGCCACCTTCATTGCGGCGAATTGCTTCATACACCTCGCGACGGTGGACGGGTACTTCTTTGGGCGCTTCCACGCCCAGGCGTACCTTGTCGCCGCGGATTTCTACCACCACGATCGTAATGTCATTGTTGATGACAATACTCTCGTTCTTCTTCCGAGATAGAACCAACATCTGCCATTCCTTCGCTTAGGTGCCTGAGGCGTCCCGGTTCCTGCATCTAACCGCCCCCACGATGAGACCCCACCTCTCCCCCGAAAGGTCGCGGTCCCTTGGCCGGACGCCGTTTCCTGGCGGCGCTCCGTATCGCAAAGGCGACGTAAATAGGCACTTTCTTCAACATTCACTCTACGTGCTGGTATTCCAGAGTCAAGCAATCGTGGCGGCCTAACCTCCCTTTTCCAGTACGATTTCCGACTATTCGACGCATCGCCGCTACGAACGGTTCGGTCGAACAGGACAGACTATTCCGTTTCCAGATTGATTAGGAGGCAAATCACCCCTCTATTGGCCAGATCGAACCTGGGGCTTCTTCTCGATTGGGGGGGAAGTGACCAACGGCGAATCGGATAATGTCGTGACCAGCGATCCCCCCCGGCGGCGCGGACCGGCTGCCGGATGGCGCTCCTAAGTTTCCCGTCGATCGCTGCGGACATTTCGCGGTCGCGGTCGAGGCGGTCGCACTCCGCCGAAGTCGCGAAAACGACAGCCGATGCTCCTTTACAACCCTGCTCGGGGTCCGGCCGTGCGCGCCGGGTTCATTGCGAGAGACCCCTTCGAGCCTATAATCGCAGTGCGGTGTAATCCCGCGATCCATCGCGTCGTTCGACGCACAGCGGAGATTCACCACCTGGTGGAAAGACGGCCCTCGATCGTCTCCAACCGAGGGCCCGGAGCGAGGCACCATGACCGACGGCAGCCCTGCAGCACCGCGCAAGCTTTTCACGATCGACGAAGCCAACGCCATGTTGCCCCTGGTCCGGGCGATCGTGCAAGACATGGCCCGTCTCTCGCGCGAGGTCATCGAGCGCCGCGAGCGCCTGATGACGCTCCAAAGCCATCGCCGCAAACAAGGGCTCGATCAGTACAGCGAAGAATTGGCGCAAATCGAAGAGGAATTGCAGCGCGACAGCGCATCGCTTCAGGAGTATGTCGAAGAGCTCTTGGAGCTGGGCGTCGAACCGAAGAACGGCCCCGAAGGCCTCGTCGACTTTCCCTCGTTGATGGACGATCGGATCGTCTACCTCTGCTGGAAACTGGGCGAACCCCAGGTGCGGTTCTGGCACGAACTCGATGCCGGATTCGCCGGCCGCCAGCCGCTCCCCAAGGGTGGGCCGGTGACGCCGACGTGTTAGGTTCGCGCGCCGGCTGAAGGCCATGTGCGGCGACCGTGCCAGGACGCGCGGCGTACGCCGATCTACGGATCGGCCGACGATTGATCGCCACGGCCACGCGCACCGCGAGCGCCGTTTCGAGCTGCGGCCCCTGCGAGTTCGCAACACATCAATTGACACGCGCCGCACAACTTCGCAGATTAGCGGTTTCGAAACACCTTCGGGGGTGCACCGCTGATCGAGATCCGCCACAAAGCCACAGGGGCCGTGCTGCATCAGCTCAGCGAAATCTCGCTGAGCGGTGCCCAACTCGACCAGGCACAGCTTCGCGAGGCGAATCTGGCCCGGTGGACGCTCGAACGCGCCAAGTTGCGAAACGCCGACCTGCAAGGGGCCGATTTGTCGTTCGCCAACTTCAACGGCGCCGATCTGCAGGGGGCCAACTTGAGCCAGGCCTGCCTGCGCGGCGTCGCCCTGATGAACGCCAAAATGTCGGGCGCCGACCTCTCGTCGGCCAACCTGCATCATGCCAGCCTGTTCCAGGCTGATCTGACCGGGGCCCGGCTCGTCGGCACGCGCCTGACAGGCACCGATTTGATCAACACCAAACTCGAGGGCGCCGACCTGACGGGAGCAATCTTCGATCGGCTGACCCGGTGGCCGCAGGGTTTCGATCCGGTTGCCCGCGGTGCCGCAGCGCCGCCCGCTGCGCCATGAACGGGCCCGGGAACTGATTTTGGCCATGCACTTGTTCGACACGCACTGCCATCTGGACCAGGAGGAATTCGACGTCGACCGTGAAGCGGTGATTCGCCGGGCCCAACAGCAAGGCGTATCCGGCGTGGTCACGATCGGCGTCAACGCGGCTTCGAGCCAGTCAGCCGTGCGGCTCGCCGAGCAGTACGCGGGCGTCTATGCCGCGGTGGGCATTCACCCGAATTACTGCGCGCAGGTCGCTCCGGACGAATGGGACACCATCGCGCAACTCGCCCGGCATCCTCGCGTCGTAGCCCTCGGCGAGACGGGACTCGATTACTTTCGCGATTACGCGCCGGCCGCCACGCAAGAAGACTACTTTGATCGCCACCTGCGTTTGTCGCAGCTCACCGGATTACCGTTCATTGTCCATACGCGGACAAGCGAACAGCGGGTGATGGAAATGCTGCAGGCCGCGGCGGCGCGAGGTCCCCTGCACGGCATCATGCATTCCTTCACCGGCGACGCCGTGATGGCGGAGCGCTGCCTCGGCCTGGGCCTGTTCATCAGCTTTGCCGGGATGGTCACTTTCAAGAAATCCGAAGATCTGCGGGCCGTGGCTCGATCGATCCCGGACGAGCGACTATTGATCGAGACCGATGCTCCTTACCTGGCGCCGCAACCGGTTCGCGGTAAGCGCAACGAACCGGCGAACCTTGCCTATACGGCCGAATGCCTGGCCCAGGTTCGCGGCTGTTCGCCCGACGAGCTTGCCGCGCAGACGACGGCCAACGCCCGTCGTGTCTTCCGCCTTGACCCGGCGCAGTGAGGCACGCGCCTCGCTGGCAGGCGCTCCCTCGATATGCGACACTGCGTCGGCGTGAGTGGCGCACAGCGCATCGCAATCGAGTTCTTGGCGAGGGTTTTCCCGATGGTTCAAACACCCAGCACGATGCTTCCCTTGGGAACCGCGGCACCCGATTTCGCGCTGCCGAGCACTGACGGTCGCACGGTTTCGCTGTCCGATTTTCGTGACCGGCAGGCCCTGCTGGTCATGTTCATCTGCAATCACTGCCCGTTCGTCAAACACATCGCCGACGAATTGGCGCGGCTGGGGCGCGATTATCAAAGCCGTGGCGTCGGCGTGGTGGCGATCAGTTCGAACGACGCGGCCAATTATCCCGACGACGCCCCGGACAAGATGGCCGCCGAGGTCCGGGCCCGTGGCTACACGTTTCCTTACCTGTACGACGAATCACAGGACGTGGCCAAGGCGTATCACGCCGCATGCACGCCCGACTTTTTCCTGTTCGACGGTCAGCAGCGGCTCGTCTACCGCGGTCAGCTCGACAATAGCCGGCCGAGCAATGGGCGTCCCGTGACGGGACAAGACCTGCGGGCGGCGCTCGATGCCGTGCTGGCCGGCCAACCCGTGGCGGCGTTGCAGCAGCCGAGCATCGGCTGCAACATCAAATGGAAGCCCGGCCTCGAGCCGGACTATTTCAAATAGCGCGCTCGTTCAAATAGCGCTCTCGGCCGCGCGGATCATCAGCGCTCAGTGGATTCACTGGCTCAGTCGATGAATTCCGGCACGGCGAGGTGGGGGATCACGCCGGCTTCGTACCCGCGGCGGAGCAACAGGGCCACCGCTTCGCGCCCGCGCGGCCCAAAATCAAGCGTCCAATCATTGACGTACATCCCCACGAATTCGTCCGCCTTCTGGCGGTCGAGATCGCGGCCGTAGACCTGGGCATAGTCGAGCGCTTCCTTGCGATGCTCCAGCCCGTAGCGAATGCTCTCGCGCAGCAGCCGCGTGATTTCCTTCATCGCCGCGGGGCCCAGGTCCTTGCGAATTCCATTGGCCCCCAGCGGCAGGGGCAATCCAGTTGTTTCCAGCCACCACTTGCCCGTATCGACGACCAACGCCAGATTGCGATCGCCATAGGTGAGCTGGCCCTCGTGAATGATCAGTCCGGCGTCGACCGCTTGGCCTGCGTACTCTCCTGCCTCGACCGCGTCCAAGATTTGGTCGAATGGCACGACCACGTGCGGGAAATCGTAGCCGAGGCACAGCCGCAGCGCCAGGTAGGCCGTGGTCAGCGTGCCGGGCACGGCAATCGTCTTACCCTGCAGGTCTGCAATGCTCATCGGCTGCCGGGCCACGACCATGGGGCCATAGCCGTCGCCCATGCTCGCGCCACAGGCGCAAATCGCATACTTGTCGGTGAGATAGGCGTAGCCGTGGAGGCTGAGCGCCGTCAACTCGAGTTCGGCCGCAAAAGCGCGCCGATTGAGCGTCTCGATGTCGACCAGCTCGTGGCGAAACTCGTAGTCGCCCGTGTCGAGCTTGTCGTTGGCCAGGGCGTGGAACATGAACGCGTCGTCAGGATCAGGACTATGGCCGACGCGAATTAGCTGCTTGGTCGCGGTCAACGTTCGCTCCTGCAGGAGATCAAGGCGCTGGATCACGAAGTTGTGATCTTAGAAGTCGCCGGCGCAGTTCGTCAAAGGGCTGTGTGACGCGCGGCGGGTTTTTGGATCGTGGCCGACGCGGCCGGTGCGTGCTCAGCCTAGGTCCGCACAACGTTGATGGCACGGGGTCCCTTGCCGTCGGGCCCTTGTTGCACGTCGTATTGGACTGCGTCGCCCACGCCCAGGTCTTCGATCTTGGTCTCGCCGGTCGCACTGTGATGAAAAAACACGTCCCCACCACCTTCGTCGGGCCGGATAAAACCGTAACCCTTTTCCAACACAATCTTCTTGATCTTTCCCGTTGGCATGGCGAAGTCCCCACTGCCGAGCCTGGTGCGCTATCCCCCCTTGCGTGCGGTCAACAGTTTGCCGACCGTCAAGTCCGTGGTCAAGCAATCATTCCACCCAATGGCTGGATGGCGCGCGGGCAGGCCGGCGTGAATCGCCGTGGCAGGCGCGAAGGCGGCGGCAGAGCGGCCGGAGATTCAGCCTTCGAGCGACAAGCCCTGGCTGGATGGCATCGAGAACGGGCCATAGCCAGGAGCCAAACTCTGAGCCGGCCAGTTGGGCCGGGCCGGGGCGGCGGCTGGGGCAGCAGCCGCGGCGGGCGATTCGGCCACCTGCGGCGGCGCCGCTGGCGAGGTTTGCTCGGCCGCCTGGGGGCGTACCGGGGCCTCGGGCAACTGCTCGCAGACCAGGGCCCAGGTCTGCCGTTCCTCGGTCAGAATCCGCACCGCGTCCTCGGCCGATTGGACCTCGCGGCGGAGATGCGCGTTGACCAACGAGCGGAAGACGAACATGTAGATGCCGGCCAGGCGACGCGCCAGATTTCGGTCGGCCTCGGGATTCAGATTGCTCAGCAGTTCGGTGACGATCTGCTGGGCACGGATGACCGCCTCGCCGGCCTCCTCGTCGCGTTCAGATTGCCAGCCTTCAATCGCCAGCCTGGTTTGCCGCAAGGCGGCGTCGATCAGCAGCAGGTGCAGCTTCTGGGGCGTGGCCGTCATGACCTGGGTCGTCAGGTAACTATCCCGTGCCGTGGGCTGCATATCAGGGCGACTCCGTTCGTAATGACTTGAAGGACTAGGCTCGCGTCGAGCCCGAGCCCGAGACCGAGACGGACGCCAAGGACGCCAATTGACTGACGACCGAAATGTTGGCCTGCAATTTCGAGAGCGTGGCCTCGAGATTGTTGAACTGCTTGGTCAACAGATCGCGGCGTTTCTCCAGTCGCTTATCCCAATCGGAGATCCGCGACTCGTAGTTCAGCCGCTTGGTCTCCAGGGCCGCCAGGCGTCCGGCCAAGAGCGAGTTTCCTTCGCCGGCGAGCTTGTTGAGCAGATCCTCGAGTTTATCGGCAAATCCGAGCTTGTCGGCCGTGAAGAATTCCTTCACCGCGTCAGGGTCGTCGGCAAACCGGCTTTCCAACTCGGCCTGGTTGAACACCAGCTTGCCTTTATCGTCCAGTTCCAAGCCCAGCGACTGCAACGACTGAAATTTGCCTACGCCAAAGAACCGGCGGGAAAGCAGCGCCCCCAGATCGTTTTCGACGCGCAGCGCATTGCCGTCGCCCAGCAAGATTCCCGCGGATTTGTCCTGCTCGTTGTAGGCGGTCAGCGTGCCGATGGCATCGACGATCTTGTTGTAGTTGTCGACGAACGCCGTGACGCCGGCTGCGAGGCTGGTCGTGGTTTCGTTGACGCTGATCGTGGCCGTCGCTTGCGATTCGTTGACAATCGTCAAGCTCACGCCTGGCAGGACGTCGTTGAACTTGTTGCTGGTCGAGGCGGTCGTGACGCCACCGCTGGCATAGGTTCCCTGCAGCAGTACGGCGTCCTGCGCCCGGGCCGCTTCGGTGAAACCAATCCCGAGCCCGCCGGCGTTGACCCGCAGCCCACCCGCCGCGCCGAACGCCTGGCTCGTCAGCGACAGGCGGAAAGGATTGGTCGTCGAGCCGTCGTTGAATTTCGTGGCGGTGACGCCCGCTTTGAGATCGTTGATCTTCGCGATCAGCGTGTCGAGGCTGTCCGAGGCACCGAGCGTGATCGTTTGCGTCGTCGTGGCGTTGATCGCCACCTTGGTCTCGTTGCCGATCACCGTCGACTTGGCCGCATTGGTCAGACGCAGATCGGCCGCGCCCGTGCCCGTAATGTCGGTCACGCGCAATACGTTGTTGCCGCCGCCGGTGTCGACCAGCAGCAGCCCGTCACCTTCGTCGTTGATCCGCACGTCGATGTTCAGGCCCGCCCCGTCGATGGCATCGATCACGTCGCCGACGGTCTGAATGTCGTCGCGGCCCAGATTGATCGTGGTCGAGAGCCCCTTGGTATCGAACACCTTGATCAAGCCGCGGGAAATGCCTTGCCCGCCGCGCAGCGAATCCAGCTTGGTGTTTTCGCTGAGCACGCGGCGTTTGAGGTCGGCGCCGACGATCTGGCTGGTGGCTGCGTTGGCCGCGATTCCCAGCTTGGCGGCCGTGTTCGTGGCGTCGCCGTTGGCGACGATCAAATGGCTGGCCGATTGTCCGGTCGTGTCGACGATGGTCAGGCCGTCGCGCGCGTCGCTCACCTGCGCCCGCAAGCCCAGCCCGGCGCCGTTAATGGCGTCGATCACCTGCTGCAGCGTGTCGTAGCCGGCCAGGTTCACCGTGGCCGCAGCGCCGCTGCGATCGGTCAGCGACAATTGCCCCAGGGTACCGAGCCCCTTGGTGCCGTTGAGGTCGTTCAGCAGCGTCGTCTTGATGCCGGCAAACACGCGTTTGCCGGTGAGCGTGGCGCCCACGGCCGTTCCGATCAGACCCAAATCGGCGGCCGCCTGCGTGTTGAACAACGACGCGACGGCAAACGTGCCCCCGTTGTCGGACGTCAGATCGGTGAGCACAATGCGATCGCCATCGGGCCCGATTTCGGCTTTCAATCGGGCCGGGTCGGCCGCGTTGATCGTGGCCAACACGTCGCCGATCGTTTGTTCGTTACCATCGGGAGTCGAGGCTTGGCCACCGGCGAGCACGGCCGAGTCGTCGACCGTGAGCAGGCCGGCACCATTGCTACCGCTGGGCAAGGCCGCGGTGAACGTCTCGCCGACGACGGCATTCTCCTGCAATGCGGCCACGGCATCGGCGGCCGTCGAATGACCGGCGTCGATCCGGAAGGTCAATCGCTTGGTTTGCGCGTCGTAGCTGACCTGCTCGTTGCCCTGGGTGATGAACGGGTCGTCCTGAAAGGCCACGGTTACGCCGTTCAAGTCGGTCCCGGCCGATTTCGCCGAGATTTTCACCTGCGCCGTAGCACCGTTGGTCGCCGAGGTCGTGCCATTGGCCAGCGCACCCGGGTCGCCCAACTTGTGGAAGTCGATGGTCAGTGGCGCGCTGCCATCGCGAAACGAGACTTGTAGCTCGGGCAACGCATCGTGGAAGCGCACGCCGTTGCCGCTGTTGAGCTGGCCAAGCCCGAGCCCATCAAACAGCCGGACGATGTCCTGGCCTTGGCCCTGGCTGGCGGCCACGTCGATGCCGGCCAGGCCCAGCGATGCGGCCGTCTGCCCGCCGATTTCCTGCACCTTGAGGTTCGACGCCGACTGGCCGGTATTGTCGCGCAAAACCAAGCGGTCGCCGTCGGCCTCGAGCGTGACGTTCACGCCGGCATTGTCGTTCACGGCCCGCAACACGTCGTCGACCGTGCGGGCATAGCGGAGGTCGATTTCGGCGCTGGCGCCGCTGCGGTCGGTAATGCGGATCTTGCCGCGCGACAACCCGGCACCGCCGCCAAGCACTTCCAAAGGTGTGTCGCCGTCGAGGTAACCGCCGAAACGGAAGCTAAACGTTCCCCCGCCGAGCCCTTCCGTGGCACTGGCCACGCCGCTGCTCAGCACCTGATGGCGCTGGGCCTTTTGGAGGGGGGTGAATTGGTAAGATCCCGCCGCGGGCTGACCGGTGACCGTTGCCGCGAGGATATCCGAATTGCTCGACGAGACCGTGCGCTGCTGATAGAGGGTGTCTTTGCCGAGGTTGCGGGCCTGAAACTGCAGGCTGAGCAACATCGCGGCCAGGTTGGTAACCGCGGTTTGCTCCGACTCGGTTTGCTTGGAAAGCTGCTTGAGCAGCGACTGCGGCCGTGCCTGGATCGCAATCAGTTGATCGATCGTTTTTTGATAGTCGATCCCCGAGATCAGGCCGGTTGATGCAGTGATGCTGGCCATGGTCGTGCGGCGCAGGGGGAGGATCGGGGCGAAACGGCGTGGGTCGCGTCGAGTCCGGGCGCATCGTCCTCATCGGCGCGCACGGGCACTTCTCCGGTCTCTTATCGGTCGGCGAGCGCGTCTGACTTGACCGATTCCTGGGACTGATCCGTCTGGGCAAGCCAGGCAATCAACCCAGGTCATGGCCGGCACGAAAAAAAACCGCCGGCCTTCCTCGCGTGGAAGAAGGCCGGCGGGCTGATGAAGCTTTTTGGCCGAACGTCCGGTCTTACCGCAGCAGCGACAGGACGTTTTGCGGGTTCTGGTTGGCGATGGCCAACACCGAGGTACCCGATTGCACCAGGATCTGGGCCCGAGTCAGCTTGGCGCTTTCCGCGGCGAAGTCGGCGTCGCGGATCGAGCTTTCGGCCTCGGTCAGGTTTTCCAGGGTGTCGTTGAGGGTGAAGATGTTGGTTTCCAAGGTCGTCCGTTGGAAGGCACCGAGGCGACCACGCAACTGAGTGATCTCCTTGATGGCCTCTTCCACGACCGAGGCCGCACTCGTCGCGTCCGACGACAGCGACTTCGTGCCACCCGAGCGGAGTTCGAACAGCTTGCCGCTCGGGCCACCGAGGCGAGCCGTGCTCACGGCACGGATGCCGAGGCGAGCTTGCTGGTTCGAGACCACGTCCGGACCGATCTGGAACCGGGCACCGCCACCGATGACCGAGAAGTCCAGCGTCGTGTTGTCGATCACCGTAGTGCTCAGGGTGAACGTCAGGTCGAGCGACGTCGTGTTGATCGACGCCCGCAGACCGCTGCCGACCGCCTTGATACCGTTGACGCGAGCTTGCACGTCGGTGCCGTTGCTGCGACCGGAGGTGCTGATCGCGCCCGTCGAGTCTTTCAGCGAGAAGGCGGCCCCGTTGAGCACCTTGACCGACACGAAGGCGTCGGACCCGTACTCGGAAGAGACCAGCTTGAGGCCGGTGTTGGTCGAGTCGGAGTTGCCGATCAGGGCCACGCCGTCCTCGCTGCCGTTGTCGACCTGGCCGCCGCTCGTCGCGCCACCGTCGAAGGTGGTCAGCGTGTCGTTCGCGGCACCACCACCACCCGTGACGAAGGCCGCGGTGAAGAACTGGTTCGCCGTGGCATCGTTGTTGAGCAGGTTGCGGACGGCCGTCGCGTCGGTCACGCCCGATTCGATCGAGAACGTGAGCGTCTTCTGGTCCTCGTCGTAGACGACCGTCTCGTTGCCCGAGGTGGCCGTATCTTCGAAGAGCACCCGGACGCCGTCGAAGGCCTTGCCGCTTTGCACCGCGGTGAAGGTCAGCCGGGCATTGATGCCGTTGACCGCGTCGATCGTGACCGAAGCATTAGCGTCTTCGAGCTGAGTGCCCGAGGTCGCGAAGGCCAGGTCGCTAGTCGTGGCCGACAGCAGGCCCGTGCCGTCGCTGCCGCCAGCGTTGCTGACGCTGATGCCCAGGCCGCTCAGCGCCGAGGCATTGGCCGGGGCGTTGAAGAAGTCGATCAGGTCGTTGGCCGTGGTCTTCACCAGACCGTTGGCATCGGTTTCGAGATTGACGATCAGCGTGCCTTCGCTGGAGACACCGCCCGACGTCACCGCACGGTTGGCCGCGGCGTCGTCGTTGGCCGTGATCACGCCCGAGCCGTTGCTATTGCCCGTGTAGCTCACGGTGAAGAACTGGCTGGCGTAGGCGTCGCTGTCGAGAATCGTCTTGATATTAGCGGCCGTCGTCACGCCATGGGTGACGTCGAAGGTCAGCGTCTTGCCTTCCGGATCGTACACGACGGTGTTGGTGCCGCCGTTCGTGTAGCGGATCGTCACGCCGTCGAACTCGCTGCCCTTGGTTCGGGCCGTGAAAGTCAGGCTGGCGTTAGCGTTGACCGCCTTGGTCGTGGCCGTGGCGAAGTCGGTCACCTGCGGGTCAGTCGTCAGGTCGATGCCCAGCGTTTGCCCGGCGTTGGCGACGAAGCGGACGTTACGGCTGCCTTCCGGACCCAGGAACTGGAGGCGGTTGTTGGCCTCGGCCTGACCAAAGTAGGCGAATTCCTGGAACGCGCTGGCCACCGTAGAACCGGTGTTGTCGTCGGCCAAGGCGGCAGTCAGACGCGCGTTGACCGCGGCCGTGTTGTTCAGCAGCGAGACAATGTCGCTGGCCGTCGAGGTCACCGCACCACCGTCGATGCCGCCGGCCAGCGTGCCGTAGCTTGTGCCGCCCACGGCCGCGTCGAGCGTGCCGGCGCCGGTGCTGTCGGCCGGATCGGTGATGGTGAACAAGGCGTTGGCGGCGGCATTCGCCGGAGCGGCCAGCGCGGCAATCAAGCCGTTGACCGTCGTGGCACCGTCGTCGATGGTGATCGTCAGCCGGCCGTTCGACCCGAGGGTCGGATCGTAGACAAACGTCTCGTTACCGGCAGCCGGAGCACCGCCATCCACGAAGCGGATATCGAGGCCGTTGAAGAAGTCACCCTTGACCTTCGACGTGATCGTAAAGGTGTTGTTGGTGCCCGCCCGGTCGAACGTGGCCGAAGCGGCGACGTAGGCCTGGGTGGCCAACTGGATGTTCAGCGTGTCGGGATCGTCCGACGACGTTCCGTTGGTGAAGGTCGCCGTGAGCGAACCGCCTGGCGTGTCCGACGTCGTGTACTTGACGCGAATGTTGCCCGGATCGAAACCGGCCGTCTTCGACGTCAGGACAATGTCGTTGTTGCTGCCGAAGCTCGAAATGGTCGCGCTGCCAGGGGTGGCCGCGCTTTCCAGCTCGGCCTGGACGCCCGTGGCGTCCGACACCAGGTTCACGGCCGCGGCGATGTCGGCGATGGTGCTGCCCGAGGCGAAGTTGAAAGCCTCGGTGCCGTTCTTGCCGCCGAGTTCGAGCACCAGGTCCGAAGCGATCGCGCTAAAGCCGTAGTTCAGCTCGGCTTTCGTGGCCTGCTTCTCGACGTTGACCGAGACGCCGATCGTGGTCAGCGTGCCGAAGTTGGCCTGGTCGATCTTCAGGTCGTTGATCTTGCTCGTGTCGACCGAGCTGGTGATGAAGTCGAGGCTGCCGTCCAGCAGACGACGACCTTGGAACGACGTGATCTGGGCGATACGGTCGATGGCTTCCAGCGACGAATCAACTTGGAGCTGGTTGGCTTCGACCTGCTCGTCGCTCAAGGCACCCGTGTTGGCCGATTCCGACACCAGGCCGCGGATGTCATTCAGCAGGGCGCTCACCTGGCCCAAGGCGCTGTCGGCGGTGCCGATGACCTGGTTGGCCCGCTCGCTGTTGGTGATCGCCTTCTGGACGCTGGTGATGTCGCTGCGGAGCAATTCGCTGGCGATCAAACCGGCCGGATCGTCTTTCCCCTTGTTGATCCGCAAACCGGTGCTCAACCGCGTCAGGGCCGACTGCAAGTCCGAGTTGGACCGGGTCAGGGTCTTCTGGGCGACCAGAGAGCTGACATTCGTATTAATCCGAGTCATGCCGCATTACCCCTTCATGTAGTGGGTAGGTTTCCAGCCGCGCCACGCCCATTGGGGAGGCTCATGGCGTGTCGAGGTCTGGTCGCGGGCCGCTTGAGCCCGCCGTGGTTCAGGTGTTGGTTAAGGTTCCCGTTACGCAAGCCGTGGCATCGTGCCCAGTGACGCTTCGCCTCGGACCGCTATGCGTAGTTCCGGCTCACCCGAGCCTGCGCCCAACGGAACCCGCCCACCGCGTGAAACTCATGCGGAGGTCCTGTGCCCACTCACTTCGTGCCCAAGGGGTGGCGCGACTATGAGTGCTCACGGGCATCATCGACTTGTTAAAATGGGGTCTTTAGTGAAATTCGAGAATTCTCGATTTCGAATCGAGAACCCCCTGTTTGTCTCACTTCGGAAGTTGTTTGTTTTCACGTAAGCCAAACCATCAGCTAGGTTTACGGTTCAGTTTCCGACTTGCCGTTGCAACCGATACCACCGATATGGTCGGCGAAATCCGTTGCTGCTAGCTCCGTTTCATTCGGGGTGCGCTGTCGGGCGTGCGTCCAAGCTCAGCGGTTTCGCCGGGCTCAAGACGTGAGGCTTTAACGTTCTCGCGCTGAATCGCTTCGTAGACCTCGCGCCGATGGACGGGGATCTCGGGCGGCGCGGTAATGCCGAGTCGGACTTTGTCGCCGCGGATGTCGACGATGGTCACGACGATGTTGTCGGCAATGATGATGCTTTCGTCGCGCTGTCTCGACAGAACCAGCATCGGGGGGCTACTTCCTGTCGCGGGCAGTCCTGCACACTGTTCGCGGCGGCGCGCGGCAGCG